>NZ_JBXUOY010000094.1:0-17104 GCF_057196705.1 Streptomyces sp. ATLC9
GCGCCGGCCCCCGGTCGGGGAGGGGGGCGGCGCCGCGGGGTGTGTGTCCGTGGCGGGCGGACGGCCGTCCGAAGCGGCCGTCCGCACCGTACGGACGGCTGGGGTGGGTCAGACGGTCAGTGCGCGGTCGGTCGGCCTGATCGGGGCCGGCAGGGAGCTGGTGCCGGTCAGGTGGCGGTCCACGGCCCTGGCCGCGGAGCGGCCTTCGGCGATGGCCCACACGATCAGGGACTGGCCGCGGCCGGCGTCGCCGGCGACGTAGACGCCCTCGACGTTGGTGGCGTAGTCGGCGTCGCGGGCGACGTTGCCGCGCTCGTCCAGTTCCAGGCCGAACTGCTCGACCAGGCCGTTGTCCCTGTCGATGCCGGTGAAGCCCATGGCCAGGGTGACGAGCTGGGCCGGGATGCGCTTCTCGGTGCCCGGCTTGGGCTCGGGCCTTCCGTTCTTGAACTCGACCTCGACCAGGTGCAGGGCCTGGACGTTGCCGTCCTCGTCGCCCTCGAAGTGGGTGGTGGAGACGGAGTAGACCCTCTCGCCGCCCTCCTCGTGCGCGGAGGTGACCTTGTAGAGCATGGGGAAGGTGGGCCAGGGCTGGCCGACCGGGTCGCGCTCGTCGCTGGGCCGGGGCATGATCTCCAGCTGGGTGACGGAGGCCGCGCCCTGGCGGTGGGCTGTTCCGACGCAGTCGGCACCGGTGTCGCCGCCGCCGATGACGACGACGTGCTTGCCCTCGGCGGTGATCGGCGGTGCGATGTAGTCGCCTTCCTGGACCTTGTTGGCCAGGGGCAGGTACTCCATCGCCTGGTGGACGCCGTTCAGTTCGCGGCCGGGCACAGGCAGGTCGCGGGCGGTGGTGGAGCCGGCGGCGATGACGACGGCGTCGTAGCGCCTGCGCAGGCCGGCGGCGTCGATGTCGCGGCCGATCTCCACTCCGGTGCGGAACTTGGTGCCCTCCGCGCGCATCTGCTCGATGCGGCGGTTGATGTGGCGCTTCTCCATCTTGAACTCGGGGATGCCGTAGCGCAGCAGTCCGCCGACGCGGTCGGCGCGCTCGTAGACGGCGACCGTGTGGCCGGCGCGGGTGAGCTGCTGGGCGGCGGCCAGACCGGCGGGGCCGGAGCCGATGACGGCGACGGTCTTGCCCGACAGCCGCTCGGGCGGCTGCGGGGTGACGCCGCCGGCCTCCCATGCCTTGTCGATGATGGTGACCTCGACGTTCTTGATGGTCACCGGGGGCTGGTTGATGCCCAGCACGCAGGCGGACTCGCACGGGGCCGGGCACAGCCGCCCGGTGAACTCGGGGAAGTTGTTGGTCGCGTGCAGCCGCTCGCCGGCGGCCTGCCAGTCCCCGCGCCAGGCGTAGTCGTTCCACTCGGGGATGAGGTTGCCCAGCGGGCAGCCGTTGTGGCAGAAGGGGATGCCGCAGTCCATGCACCGGCCGGCCTGCTTGCTGATGATCGGCAGCAGGGAGCCGGGGACGTAGACCTCGTTCCAGTCCTTGAGGCGCTCGGGTACGGGGCGGGTCTCGGCGACCTCGCGGTCGGTGTTCAGGAAGCCCTTGGGATCAGCCATTGGTCGCCGCCTCCATCATCTTCTCGTGGGTCTCGTCCTGGGAGAGTCCGGCTCGCTCGGCGGCGTCCTTGGCGGCGAGCACTGCCTTGTAGGTACGGGGCATGATCTTGCTGAAGCGGCCGGCGGCCTGTTCCCAGTCGGCGAGCAGCCGGCTCGCGACGGTGGAGCCGGTCTCCTCGTGGTGGCGGCGCACGACGTCGTGCAGCCACTGCCGGTCGGTGTCGTCGAGGGGTTCGACGGCTCCGGCGGCGTCGGGGTTGACGTCGCCCGGGTCGAGGTCGATGACGTAGGCGGTGCCGCCGGACATGCCGGCGCCGAAGTTGCGGCCGGTGCGGCCCAGGACGACGGCCGTGCCGCCGGTCATGTACTCGCAGCCGTGGTCGCCCACGCCCTCGGAGACCACCAGGGCGCCGGAGTTGCGGACGCAGAAGCGCTCGCCGACGCTGCCGCGCAGGAACATCTCACCACCGGTGGCGCCGTAGGCGAGGGTGTTGCCCGCGATGGTGGAGTACTCGGCCAGGTGGGAGGCTCCGCGGTCGGGGCGGACGACGACGCGTCCGCCGGACAGGCCCTTGCCGACGTAGTCGTTGGCGTCGCCCTCCAGGCGGAGGGTGACGCCGCGCGGCAGGAAGGCGCCGAAGGACTGGCCGGCGGAGCCGGTGAAGGTGATGTCGATGGTGTCGTCGGGCAGGCCGGCGCCGCCGAACTTCCTCGTCACCTCGTGGCCGAGCATGGTGCCGACCGTCCGGTTGATGTTGCGGATGGGCACCTGGGCGCGTACCGGCCGGGCGTCCTCGGCGGTGTCGGCCGACAGGGCGTCGGCGGCGAGCTTGATCAGCTGGTTGTCCAGGGCCTTGGCCAGGCCGTGGTCCTGGGGGACGACCTGGTGGCGGGCGGCGCCCTCGGGCAGTTCGGGGACGTGCAGCAGCGGGGCCAGGTCCAGTCCCTGGGCCTTCCAGTGGTCGACCGCGCGGCTGACGTCGAGGACCTCGGCGTGGCCGACGGCCTCGTCCAGGCTGCGGAAGCCCAGCTCGGCCAGGAGTTCGCGGACCTCCTCGGCGATGAACTCGAAGAAGTTCACCACGTGGTCGGCCTTGCCGCTGTAGCGGCTGCGCAGCACCGGGTTCTGGGTGGCGATGCCGACGGGGCAGGTGTCCAGGTGGCACACGCGCATCATCACGCAGCCGGAGACGACCAGCGGGGCGGTCGCGAAGCCGTACTCCTCGGCGCCCAGCAGGGCGGCGATGACCACGTCGCGGCCGGTCTTGAGCTGGCCGTCGGTCTGGACGACGATGCGGTCGCGCAGGCCGTTGAGCAGCAGGGTCTGCTGGGTCTCGGCCAGTCCCAGCTCCCAGGGGCCGCCCGCGTGCTTGAGGGAGGTGAGCGGGGAGGCGCCGGTGCCGCCGTCGTGGCCGGAGATCAGCACGACGTCGGCGTGGGCCTTGGAGACCCCGGCCGCGACCGTGCCGACGCCGACCTCGGAGACCAGCTTCACGTGGATGCGGGCGCCGGGGTTGGCGTTCTTCAGGTCGTGGATGAGCTGGGCGAGGTCCTCGATGGAGTAGATGTCGTGGTGCGGCGGCGGGGAGATGAGTCCCACGCCCGGCGTGGAGTGCCGGGTCCTGGCCACCCACGGGTAGACCTTGTGGCCGGGCAGCTGGCCGCCCTCGCCGGGCTTGGCGCCCTGGGCCATCTTGATCTGGATGTCGTCGGAGTTGACCAGGTACTCGGAGGTGACGCCGAAGCGGCCGGAGGCGACCTGCTTGATCGAGGAGCGGCGGGCCGGATCGTACAGCCGCTCGGGGTCCTCGCCGCCCTCGCCGGTGTTGGACTTCGCGCCCAGCCGGTTCATGGCGATGGCGAGGGTCTCGTGGGCCTCCTGGGAGATGGAGCCGTAGGACATGGCGCCGGTGGAGAACCGCTTGACGATCTCGGAGACGGGCTCGACCTCCTCGACGGGGATCGAGGGCCGCTCGGACTTGAGGCCGAACAGACCGCGCAGCGTCATCAGGCGTTCGGACTGCTCGTCCACGCGCCGGGTGTACTGCTTGAAGATGTCGTAGCGGCGGGTGCGGGTGGCGTGCTGGAGACGGAAGACCGTGTCCGGGTCGAACAGGTGCGGCTCGCCCTCACGGCGCCACTGGTACTCGCCGCCGATGTCCAGGTTGCGGTGGGCCGGTGCGATGCCGGAGGCCGGGTAGGCCTTGGCGTGGCGGGCGGCGACCTCCTTGGCGACGACGTCCAGGCCGGCGCCGCCGATCTTGGTGGCGGTGCCGTGGAAGTAGGTGTCGACGAACCCCTGCTCCAGGCCGACGGCCTCGAAGACCTGGGCGCCGCGGTAGGAGGCGACGGTGGAGATGCCCATCTTGGACATGACCTTCAGCACGCCCTTGCCGAGTGCCCTGATCAGGTTGCGGATGGCGGTCTCGGGGTCGGTGTCGCCGGGCAGGAAGGTGCCGGCGCGGACGAGGTCCTCGACGGTCTCCATGGCCAGGTAGGGGTTGACCGCGGCGGCGCCGTAGCCGATGAGCAGGGCGACGTGGTGGACCTCGCGGACGTCTCCGGCCTCGACCAGCAGGCCCACCTGGGTGCGCTGCTTGGTGCGGATGAGGTGGTGGTGGACGGCGGAGGTGAGCAGCAGCGACGGGATCGGCGCGTGCTCGGCGTCACTGTGGCGGTCGGACAGGACGATCAGGCGGGCGCCGTCGGTGATGGCGGCCTCGGCCTCGGCGCAGATCTCGTCGATCCGCTCGGCCAGGGCCGCTCCCCCGCCGCCGACGCGGTAGAGGCCGCAGAGGGTGACGGCCTTCATTCCGGGCATGTCGCCGTCGGCGTTGATGTGGACGAGCTTGGCGAGTTCGTCGTTGTCGATCACCGGGAAGGGCAGAGTGACGCTGCGGCAGGAGGCCGCGGTGGGCTCCAGCAGGTTGCCCTGGGGGCCGAGGGAGGAGATCAGCGAGGTGACCAGTTCCTCGCGGATGGCGTCCAGCGGCGGGTTGGTGACCTGGGCGAACAGCTGGGTGAAGTAGTCGAAGACCAGCCTCGGGCGGGTGGAGAGCGCGGCGATGGGCGAGTCGGTGCCCATCGAGCCGATCGGCTCGGCGCCGGTGCGGGCCATCGGGGCGAGCAGGACGCGCAGTTCCTCCTCGGTGTAGCCGAAGGTCTGCTGGCGGCGGGTGACCGAGGCGTGGGTGTGGACGATGTGCTCGCGCTCGGGCAGGTCCTCCAGCTCGATGATCCCGGCTTCCAGCCACTCCTGGTAGGGGTGCTCGGCGGCGAGGGATGCCTTGATCTCGTCGTCCTCGATGATGCGGTGCTCGGCGGTGTCCACCAGGAACATGCGGCCGGGCTGGAGGCGGCCCTTGCGGACGACCCTGTCCTGGTCGATGTCCAGGACACCGACCTCGGAGGAGAGGACGACCAGGCCGTCGTCGGTGACCCAGTAGCGTCCCGGGCGCAGTCCGTTGCGGTCCAGGACGGCGCCGACCTGGGTGCCGTCGGTGAAGGTGACGCAGGCCGGTCCGTCCCAGGGCTCCATCATCGTGGAGTGGTACTGGTAGAAGGCGCGGCGGGCGGGGTCCATGGAGGGGTGGTTCTCCCACGCCTCGGGGACCATCATCAGCACCGCGTGGGGCAGGGAGCGGCCGCCGAGGTGGAGCAGTTCCAGGACCTCGTCGAAGGTGGCGGAGTCGGAGGCGTCCGGGGTGCAGACGGGGAAGATCCGCTCCAGGTTCCCGGCGTCCTTGCCGCCGAGGAGGTCGGAGACCAGCTGGGACTCGCGGGCGCGCATCCAGTTGCGGTTGCCGCGGACGGTGTTGATCTCGCCGTTGTGGGCGACGAAGCGGTAGGGGTGGGCCAGCGGCCAGCTGGGGAAGGTGTTGGTGGAGAACCGCGAGTGGACCAGGGCGATGGCGCTGGCGAAGCGGCGGTCGGACAGGTCGGGGAAGAAGGGCTCGAGCTGCCCGGTGGTCAGCATGCCCTTGTAGACCATCGTCCGCGCGGACAGCGACGGGAAGTAGGTGCCGGCCTCGCGCTCGGCGCGCTTGCGCAGCACGAACGCCTTGCGGTCCAGGGCCAGGCCGGTGTTCACTCCGTCGGCCACGAACAGCTGGCGGAAGGCGGGCATGGTGGTGCGGGCGCCGCTGCCCAGCATCTGCGGGGCGACGGGAACCTCGCGCCAGCCCAGGACGTTCAGGCCCTCCTCGGCGGCGATCGCCTCGATGCGTGCGGTGGCCTCGGCGCGGTCGGTCTCGCCGGTGGGGAGGAAGGCGATGCCCGCGGCGTACGAGCCCGCCTCGGGCAGTTCGAAGCCGGCGGTCTCGCGCAGGAAGGCGTCGGGGACCTGGACCAGGATGCCCGCGCCGTCGCCGGAGTCGGCCTCGGCACCGGTGGCGCCGCGGTGCTCCAGATTCCGCAGGACGGTCAGGGCCTGGTCGACCAGTGCGTGGCTCGCCTCACCTGTGAGGGTGGCCACGAAGCCGACGCCGCAGGCGTCGTGCTCGTCGCGCGGGTCGTACATTCCCTGCTTGGCAGGGTAGGCCGTCAGGGGCGCAGCACGCATCGGCTCTCCCGTCGTCATGTGGGGCTTGGTGGCGCTTTCCGGATCGGGTCCGGGGAGCGCCGAGGGACGACGTTGGCCCTCTGCGGAACAAATTTTCGTGCAGGTTACATGATGAGGTTTCTTCCCAAGAGCGGACACCTCGGTCCATCATGCGGACCTGCGAGGGGGGTCGAATCGGACATACGGCGTGCTGCCGCTGCGTGGATCCGGGCGGGCGCCGGCGACACTGCCAGAAGCGCTCGTTGTTCATTCCCAACGGTGACACGGCTGAAACCGGCGGGTAACAGAGGAGCGCGGGATTTCGGAGTTGAACAGCTCACACCGGGCGGGCCGGACCGGGCGCGGGCCCGCGCGGCGGGCTCAGCCCACGGCTACTCCGAACAGAGTACCGAGTCCGTAGGTCACCGCGGCGGCCGCGCCGCCCAGGGTGAGCTGCCGCAGCCCGCTGTACCACCACGGGCGCACGGTGATCTTGGAGACCAGCACACCGCACAGGAACAGGCCCAGCAGCGCCACCAGCACGGCGGGCCACAGCACGGCGGCACCCAGCAGATAGGGCAGCACGGGGATCAGCGCGCCCACCGCGAAGGAGAGGAAGGAGGAGACGGCGGCGACCGCGGGCGAGGGCAGCTCGCCCGGGTCCACGCCCAGCTCCTCGCGCGCGTGGATCTCCAGGGCCTGTTCGGGATCCCTGGACAGCTGCTCGGCGACCTTCGCCGCCAGCTCGGGTTCCACGCCCCGGCCCACGTACAGCTCGGCCAGCTCCCGCCGCTCGTCCTCGGGGTTGCGGTGCAGCTCGCGCCGCTCCACGTCCAGCTCGGCCAGGACCAGCTCGCGCTGGGAGGCCACCGAGGTGTACTCGCCGGCCGCCATGGAGAAGGCTCCGGCGGCCAGACCGGCCAGACCGCTGATGATGATCACGTTGCGGTCCACGTCACCGCCGGCGACGCCCGTCATCAGGGCGAGGTTGGAGACCAGTCCGTCCATCGCCCCGAAGACGGCCGGGCGCAGCCAGCCGCCGGTCACGTCGCGGTGGGTGTGGTTGTCGCGGTGCGCGGAGTTCGGCGCCCCGGGCCGCAGGGTGGTCTCGGTCCCGCTTCCGGTCATGGACGACATCCGCCTGCCTCCTGTGTCCCCCGTCTGGTGCCCGATGTCTCGACCGTACGTCCACCTTGGGGTTCGATTCCAGCAAGGCAGGCCGAACTTACCTCGCTGACCGGGGGTGGCGCGGCGCCGGGGACACCCCCCCGCCCGCGCCGGGGGGGCGGGCCCGGGGCCTGTGCGGTTCTCGCCGCCGGGTCAGCCCGTGGTGGAGGCGGACGTCCCTCCGGCGGGCTCGGCGCGCTCCGGTCCGCCCGTCCGGTCCCCCACGGCCTTCCCCGTGTCCCCGGCGGAGCCCTCCGCCGTCGCACCGTCGCCGGTACCGGTGCCCTCGGAGCCGTCGGGACCGGCGCTGGCGGTCTTCTCCGCCGCCGGCTCCACCACGTCCTCACGCCCGGGGCGGAGCCTGGCCGAGAGGACGATGTAGGCCACCGCCGCCAGGAAGACGGCGATCGAGGTCCAGTTGTTCAGACGCAGGCCCCAGATCTCGTGGGCCTCGTCGATGCGCAGGTACTCGATCCAGAAGCGCCCCGCCGTGTAGGCCGCGACGTACAGCGCGAAGGCACGGCCGTGGCCGAGGCGGAAGCGGCGGTCGGCCCAGATGACCAGCAGGGCGACGCCCACGCACCACAGCGACTCGTACAGGAAGGTGGGGTGGAAGGTGCCGGTGTCGACGCCGTTGTCGATCTCCACGGCCCACGGCAGGTCCGTGGGACGCCCGTACAGCTCCTGGTTGAACCAGTTGCCCCAGCGTCCGATGGCCTGGGCGAGCGCGATGCCGGGGGCGATGGCGTCCGCGTAGGCGGGCAGCGGGATGCCCCTCCTTCGGCAGGCGATCCAGGCGCCCACCGCGCCCAGTGCGATCGCTCCCCAGATGCCGAGGCCGCCCTCCCAGATCTTGAAGGCGTCGACCCAGTCACGGCCCTCGCCGAAGTAGAGCTGGTAGTCGGTGACGACGTGGTAGAGACGGCCGCCGACCAGGCCGAACGGCACGGCCCACACGGCGATGTCGGCGACCGTGCCGGGCTGCCCGCCACGGGCGACCCAGCGCTTCCCGCCGAGCCAGACCGCGGCGAAGACGCCGACGATGATGCAGAACGCGTAGCCCCGCAGCGGGATCGGTCCGATGACGATCTCGCCCGACGACGGGCTGGGGATGAAGGCAAGGGTTTCCATGACCCCACGAACGCTACCGTGCCTCGCCCCCGGGCGCCGCTCCGCCCGGCAACGGGTGCGTAACGCGCGCGGACGGTGGCGGACGGTGCGAGGGCCCCGCGGCGCGCGGGAGGCCGCCCGGTTCCGGGGCGGTCCCGCATCCCGCGCCCGGGTGCGCGCTCCGCGGCCGTTTCCCCCCGCGGGGGTGACCGCTCGGCGCGGAAAGGCGACCGTTCGGCGCACGACGGTCTACCGTTCGGCGCGCGTATCCGGCGTTCGCCGCACACCGCGATCAGCGTCTTCACCGCGAGTGTGACGCACCTTACGTTCCCCGCATTCCTTTTCCGCTCCCGTACGTCGTGTCGTATCGCGTCGTGTCGATGAAGGAGGCGGCAGTGTCCGCAGACCGTCCACAACAGACCCTGGACCCCGCCGGGGACGCGGAGGACCGCATGGTGGCCATGCACGGCGATCCGCGTTTCGACCAGCTCAGGCGGAGCCTGATGAGGTTCGTGCTCCCGGTGAGCGTCGGCTTCCTCGCCTGGTACCTGCTGTACGTGCTGATGTCCGCCTACGCCCGTGACGTGATGTCCGCGGTCCTGTTCGGCGACGTCAACGTGGCCCTGGTGTTCGGGATCCTCCAGTTCGCCAGCACCTTCGGCATCGCGATCATGTACGCGCGCTACGCCGACCGGAAGGTCGACCCGCTCGCGGAGGACCTGAGGGCCGAGCTGACCGGCGCGTCGGCCGGCCGGACGGGGGGACGGGCATGACGACCGCCGCTTCCCAGGCGCTCCTGGCCGCCGAAGAGGTCAGCTCCAGCGGCCGCACCCTGACCATCCTGGTGTTCATCGTCATGATCGCCGTGACGCTCGGCGTCACGGTGTGGGCGGGCCGCCAGACCAAGTCCGCGGCCGACTTCCACTCCGGCGGGCGCGAGTTCACCGGTATGCAGAACGGCTTCGCCATCGGCAGCGACTACATGTCCGCCGCCTCCTTCCTGGGCATCGCGGGCATGATCGCGCTGTTCGGCTACGACGGCTTCCTGTACTCCATCGGCTTCCTCGTCGCCTGGCTGGTGGCCCTGCTGCTGGTCGCCGAGCTGCTGCGCAACTCCGGCCGGTTCACCATGGCCGACGTGCTGTCGTACCGGATGCGGCAGCGCCCGGTGCGCACCGCCGCGGCCGTGTCCACCATCACCGTGTCGATCTTCTACCTGCTGGCCCAGATGGTCGGCGCCGGCGCGGTCGTCGCCCTCCTGCTGGGCATCCGGCCGGGCGAGACGTACCTGGGCATGGACGCCGACACCGCCAAGATCGTGGGCATCGTCGTCGTCGGCGTCCTGATGACCCTGTACGTGACCTTCGGCGGCATGAAGGGCACCACCTGGGTGCAGATCATCAAGGCCGGCATGCTGATGGGCGGCACCATCATCCTGGCCGCGCTGGTGATGGCCGTCTACGGCTTCGACTTCGGCGAGCTGATGAGCGACGCCGCGAACGCCAGCGGCGCCGGGCAGTCCTTCCTGGAACCGGGGCTGCGGTACGGCGTCGAGGTGCCCGGTGACGCCCTGCAGACGATGTGGAACAAGCTCGACCTGATCAGCCTCGGTCTGGCCCTGGTGCTGGGCACCGCGGGTCTGCCGCACATCCTGATCCGCTTCTACACCGTCCCGGACTCCAAGGCCGCCCGCGAGTCCGTCAACTGGGGCATCGGCCTGATCGGCTCGTTCTACCTGATGACCCTGATCCTGGGCTTCGGCGCCGCGGCCCTGGTGGGCAAGGAGGCCATCACCGCCCAGGACGCGGCGGGCAACACCGCCGCGCCACAGCTGGCCCGGGAGGTGGGCGAGCACTTCGGCGGCGAGTTCCTCGGCTCGGTGATGCTGGCGGTCATCGCGGCCGTCGCCTTCGCGGCGATCCTGTCCACGGTGGCCGGCCTGGTCATCGCCTCCTCCTCGTCCCTGGCGCACGACTTCTACAACAGCGTGGTGCGCAAGGGCCGGGCCTCCGAGCACGAGGAGATCAAGGTCGCCCGTCTGTCGGCCTTCGGCATCGGCGCCGCGTCGATCGTCCTGGCGATCTTCGCCCAGAGCCTCAACGTGGCCTTCCTGGTCGGTCTGGCCTTCGCCATCGCCGCCTCGGCCAACCTGCCGACCCTGCTGCTGAGCCTGTTCTGGAAGCGGTTCAACACCCGGGGCGCCGTCGCCGGCATCTACGGCGGTCTGATCGGCGCGGTCGGTCTGGTGATCTTCTCGCCGGTGTTCTCCGGCACCGGGAAGGCCCTGATCCCGGGCATCGACATCGCCTGGTTCCCGCTGACCAACCCGGGTCTGGTCTCCATCCCGCTGGGCCTGCTGTGCGCGATCGTCGGCACGCTGTCCTCGGGCGAGAGCAACCCGCGGCGCTTCGCCGAACTCCAGGTGCGGGCCCTGACCGGGGCCGGCGCCGAGGGCGCGGCCAAGCACTGACCGCACCGGCCGGGCCCGCCCGCCTCCTGGGGGGCGGGCCCTTCGGCCCCCGGTGGCGGGGGGCTTCTCCGCCGGCGTGACCCCCACACACGACGCCGGACCCGTCACCGGGCCCATGGGGAGCCCTTCGAAGCAGGTTCGAAGGGCTCCCCGTCGCCATTTGTCGCGTTATACGGTCGCAGTGTGGCCAGAAGATCGTGGATCGGCGTCCGCCGCGGGCGGACGGGCCGGACGGGCCCGGCCGGGTCCGGCCTGCCCGGGACCATGGGCGTGCTGCGGGAGGTACGGCTGATCGGCGCGGACCTCCAGGACGGTCTGCACGGCAGCCGGGCCCTGGCCGCGGCCCGCCGCATCCGGCGGCTGGTGGGCGCCGAGGCCGTCGTGCTCGCCGACCTCGACGGGCCCGTCGCCCGGCACGGCGCACTGCCGCGGGGCACCGACCTGGACGCGGTGCTCGCCCAGGTGTACGAGCACGGCACCGTCCTCCGCAAGCCCCCGCTGTGCGCCGCCCCGCTGCTGGTGGCGGACGAGCTGACCGGCTGCCTGGTCGTCAGCGGTTCCGCTGACGAGCGGGCGCTGGACGAGGGCGAGGTGGCCGAGGTGGCGGAGCTGGTGTCGCAGGCGCTGGACCACACCGAGCTGCGCAGCGCCCGGGCCCGGATCGCGGCGGCGGACCTGCGCACCCTGCGGGCCCAGATCTCCCCGCACTTCGTCCACAACTCCCTGGCCGTCATCGCCGCGCACATCCGCACCGATCCCGGCCGCGCCCGCCGCCTGCTCACCGATTTCGCCGACTACCTGCGCTACAGCTTCTCCACGGCCGGCGACTACGTGACAGTCGCCGACGAGCTGCAGGCCACCCAGACGTACCTGGAGCTGCAGCGCGCCCGGTTCGACGACCGGATGGAGATCACCGTCCGGATGGCGCCGGAGGTTCTTCCCGTCGCCCTCCCCTTCCTCGTCGTCCAGCCCATAGTGGAAAATGCCGTGCGCCACGGTCTGGAGAAGAAGGCCGGACCCGGACACATCGGCGTCTCGGGGTTCGGCCAGGGCCCGCTGTGCGTCATCGAGGTCGAGGACGACGGCGTGGGCATGGAGCCGGAACTCGCACGGGCGATCCTCGCCGGAGTCGGTCCTCCGGCGAGGAACGTCGGTCTGGCCAATGTGGACCGGCGGCTCCGTACCGTGTACGGCCCGGAGTACGGCCTCGTCATCGAGACCGCGCCCGGCAATGGCACCAGGGTGACGATCAGGGTGCCGCGATTCATGCGAGGAGTGGTTACGCAATGAGCAGCGCGCCGCGGGCCCTTCAGGTCCTCGTCGTCGAGGACGAGGCGTCCACCCGCGAGGAGCTCGCCGACCTCCTGGCGGACACACCCGAGGTCGGCGAGGTGTACGCCGCCGAGAGCGGCGCCCGGGCGGTGCAGCTGCTGGGCGCGACCGCCTTCGACGCGGTCTTCCTGGACATCTCGATGCCCGGCCTGGACGGCATGGACGTCGCCCGGGTCATCAGCCAGCTCTCGGCGCCGCCCTCCATCGTCTTCGTCACCGCCTCGGAGTCCCACGCCATCGAGGCCTTCGGCATCGGGGCGGTGGACTACCTGCTCAAGCCCGTCCGGCCCGAGCGGCTGGCCGAGTCGGTGGCCCGGATCGGCGCCACGCGGCGGGCCGCGTCCTCGGGCGGGCAGGGCGCGGAGGAGCCGCGCGACGAGCTGGCGGTGGTCCAGATCGACCACGGCCGCCGGACGGTGTTCGTGCGGCGTGACGACATCCAGTTCGTGGAGGCCCACGGCGACTACATACGGCTGCACACCGAGCAGGGCACGCATCTGATCCGGCTGTCGCTGTCGTACCTGGAGGAGATCTGGGCTCCGGCGGGCTTCGTGCGGGCGCACCGCGGCTATCTGGTGGCCGTCGGCTGGGTCCACGACCTGCGGGTCACCAGCTCGTCGGGGCTGGTGGCGTGCACTCCGGCCGGTGACGTGCCGGTCAGCCGCCGCCACGCCCGGGGTCTGAAGGAGCAGCTGCTGGAGGCCGCGCGCAGCGGCCGGCTGGGCAGAGCGGCCCGGTGAAGAGCCCGGTCAGGGGCGGCCAGCTCGGCGGTCCGCGCCGGGCGAAGGTCACCAGTCCGCAGACCCGTATCGCCCTGGCCCGCGGGCACCGCCGCCATCCGCAGCTGCTGCCGCTGCCCGCACCGGCCGACGCCGAGGCCGCCCGTGCCGTGTTCGCCGAGCAGCGCCGCACCGCGCTGCGGACGGTTCTCCTGCTGGGGGTGGTGCTGTTCGGTTCCAGCGGGACGATCGCCGCGCTGCCGGTGCTGGACCGGCTCTCCGTGGCGGGTGTTCCGGTGTCCTGGCTGGTACTGGTGGTGGCCACCTACCCGGTGCTGCTGCTGTTGGCCCTGTGCCATGTGCGCCGCGCCGAGCGTGCGGAGAACTCCGCGGACGCGGAAACGGGCACGGGCGCCGGGAGCGGCCCGTGACCGCCGTGACCGCGATCGGCCTGATCCTGGTCGCCAGCCTGGCCATCGGCCTGTACGGCGTCCACGCGGCCCGCACCAGCCCGGACTTCCTCGTGGCCTCACGCCGTATCGCCCCCGGCTGGAACGCCATGGCGATCGCCGGGGAGTACGTGTCGGCCGCCTCGGTGCTCGGTCTGGCCGGGCTGATGCTGAAGGACGGCGTCGGGGCGATGTGGTACGCCGTCGGCTTCACCGCCGGGTACGTCGCGGTGGTGGCGCTGGTGGCCGGACCGATGCGGCGATCGGGGGCGTTCACGGTGCCCGACTTCGCCGAGTACCGGCTGGGCTCGCCCGCGATCCGCAAGCTGTGCGGGGTGATCGTACTGGTGATCATGTGGCTCTATCTGGTGCCGCAGTTCAAGGGCGCCGGGGTGGTCCTGAGCCTGGTCAGCGGTACCCCTTACTGGGTGGGCGTGGTGCTGGCCGGACTGGTGGTGAGCGCGTCGATCACGGTGGGCGGCATGCGGTCGGCCACCTACGTCCAGGCGTTCCACTACCTGGTCAAGCTGGCCTTCATCGCGGTGCCGGCGATCTACCTGATCGTGCACGTCGGCGCGGAGACGCGCACCGAGGCGCTGCGGCCGGCCCGGGAGGCGGGCCCGGCCGCCGAGGAGTGGACCCGTCCGCTGATCGACATCCAGGGGGCGGGGATGCCGCTGCTGTCCACCTGGTCGGTGCTGCTGGCCACCACGCTGGGCGCCAT
The DNA here is from genome assembly GCF_057196705.1 of Streptomyces sp. ATLC9. Lineage (NCBI taxonomy): Bacteria > Bacillati > Actinomycetota > Actinomycetes > Kitasatosporales > Streptomycetaceae > Streptomyces > Streptomyces sp. ATLC9. The sequence goes on from NZ_JBXUOY010000094.1 coordinate 14,084, forward strand.
CGGGCTGCCCCATGTGATCATGCGCTTCCACACCAGTCCCACGGCCCGGGCCGCCCGCCGGGTGGCCGTGCTGGTGATCGGCCTGCTGGGCCTGTTCTACCTGTTCCCGGCCGTTTACGGACTGCTGGGGCGGGTGCTGACCCCTCACCTGGTGCACAGCAACGCCACCGACACCGTCTCCGTCGTCCTGCCTGGGGCGGCCGTGCCGGGGACGCTGGGGAGCGTACTGACGGCGCTGGTGGCCACGGGCGCGTTCGCCGCCTTCCTGTCCACCTCCTCCGGGCTGCTGCTGGCCCTGGCCGGCGGGCTCTCCCACGACCTGTTCGGCGGTGGGGTGACCAGGCTGCGCCTGGCGGTGGCGGCGGGGGCGCTGGTGGCGGTGCTGCTGTCGCTGCCCGCCGCGCACCTGGACATCAACGTGGTGGTCGGCTGGGCGTTCGCGGTGGCGGCCTCCACGTTCTGCCCGCTGCTGGTGCTGGGCATCTGGTGGACGCGGCTGACGGTCGCGGGCGCGGCGGCCGGGCTGGCCACCGGGGTGGTCACGGCGACGGGGGCCGCGGTGCTGTCCGCCCTCACGCAGCCGTCGTCGGCCTGGCTGACCGTGCTGCTGGCCCAGCCCGCCGCCTGGACCGTTCCGCTGGCGTTCCTCACGATGATCGCGGTCTCGCTGCGCGGCGTCCCGGCCGACTGGTCCGAGCGTGCCGTGCTGCGGCTGCACGCTCCCTGACGGGCGCGCACCCGGGAGCACGGGCGGGCCCGGGGGCGCATGGTCGTCCACCGCACGCCCCCGGGCCCGTGGCCTCGGCCCCGCTCAGCCGCGGCGCCGTACGCCCTCGGCCAGCTCGCCCGCGAGTTCGCGGACCGCGGCCAGACCGGCCTCCGGGTCGCCCTCGTGGTCCAGCAGCCGCTTGACGAAGGCCGATCCGACGATGACACCGTCCGCGAAGGCGGCCACCTCCGCGGCCTGCCGCGCGTTCGAGACGCCCAGTCCGACGCAGACCGGCAGGTCGGTGGTGGCACGGGTGCGGCGCACCAGTTCCTCCGCCTCCTGTCCCACCGACTCGCGGGTGCCGGTGACGCCCATCAGGGAGGCGGCGTAGACGAAGCCGCTGCCGGCCTCGGTGATCCTCGCCAGCCGCTCGTCGCGGCTGCTGGGGGCGACCACGAAGACGGTCGCAAGGCCCTGCTGCTCGGCGGCCTTGCGCCACACCTCGGACTCCTCGACCGGCAGGTCGGGCAGGATGCAGCCGGCGCCGCCCGCCTCGGCCAGCTCGGCGGCGAACCGCTCGGCGCCGTAGCGGTCGACGGGGTTCCAGTACGTCATGCACAGCACCGGCGCGCCGGTGGCGGCGTGCGTCTCGCGCACGGTGCGCAGCACGTCCGCGATGCGCACACCGCCGCGCAGGGCGATGTCGTCGGCGGTCTGGATGACCGGCCCGTCCAGCACCGGATCGCTGTGCGGCAGCCCGACCTCGACGATGTCGCAGCCGCCCTCCAGCAGGGCGGTGCAGGCGGCGACGCCGCCGTCCACGGTGGGGAAGCCCGCGGGCAGATAGCCCACCAGCGCGGCCCGTCCCTCCTCCTTCGCCCCGGCCAGGACGCGTCCCAGCAGTTCCGCACGGCCCGCCATCACTCGGCCCCCTTCACGGTGTCCGCACCGTCGTACAGCCCGAAGTAGCGGGCGGCGGTGTCCATGTCCTTGTCGCCGCGGCCGGAGAGGTTCACCAGCAGCAGCGCCTCCGGGCCCAGCTCGCGGCCGACCTCCAGCGCGCCGGCCAGCGCGTGCGCGCTCTCGATGGCCGGGATGATGCCCTCGGTCTCCGACAGCAGGCGCAGCGCCCGCATCGCCTCGTCGTCGGTGACCGGGCGGTACTCGCCGCGCCCGGTGTCCTTGAGGTAGGAGTGCTCGGGGCCGATGCCGGGGTAGTCCAGCCCGGCGGAGATGGAGTACGGCTCGGTGATCTGGCCCTCGTCGTCCTGCAGGACGTAGGAGCGCGAGCCGTGCAGGATGCCCGGCTCACCGGCCGTCAGGGTGGCCGCGTGCTCGCCGGAGTCCACGCCGTGCCCGGCGGCCTCCAGACCGATCAGGCGCACGGAGGCGTCGGGGATGAAGGCGTGGAACAGGCCGATGGCGTTGGAGCCGCCGCCGACGCAGGCCAGCGCGGCGTCCGGCAGCCGCCCGGTGCGCTGGAGGATCTGCCGCCGGGCCTCGACGCCGATGACGCGGTGGAAGTCGCGCACCAGCGCCGGGAAGGGGTGGGGGCCGGCGACGGTGCCGAAGAGGTAGTGGGTGCGGTCGACGTTGGCGACCCAGTCGCGGAACGCCTCGTTGATGGCGTCCTTCAGAGTGCGGCTGCCGGAGGCGACGGGGACGACCTCGGCGCCCAGCATCCTCATCCGGGCGACGTTGAGCGCCTGGCGCTGAGTGTCGATCTCGCCCATGTAGACGGTGCACTCCAGGCCGAACAGGGCGCAGGCGGTCGCGGTGGCGACCCCGTGCTGGCCCGCGCCGGTCTCGGCGATGACACGGGTCTTGCCCATGCGCCGGGTCAGCAGCGCCTGCCCCAGCACGTTGTTGATCTTGTGCGAGCCGGTGTGGTTGAGGTCCTCGCGCTTGAGGAAGACCCGGGCGCCGCCGGCGTGCTCGGCGAACCGCCGCACCTCGGTCAGCGCACTGGGCCGGCCGGTGTAGTTGACGAGCAGGTCCTCGAGTTCGGCGGTGAAGGCGGGATCGGCCTTGGCCTTCTCGTACTCGGCGGCCACCTCGTCCACGGCGGCGACGAGCGCCTCCGGGATGAACTTGCCGCCGAAGGCGCCGAAGTAGCCCTCGGCTGTCGGCACCCGGCCCTCGGGATCGGGAACGAAGAAGTCGGTGGACATCCGACATGCTCCTTGTCGGGGCGCATGCCCCAGGAAGGGATGGTCACGGGAGGCGGTGGAACGCACCGGCCCGGAGGGCGGGTGCGGTGTGCGGCCGGGGCGGGCGCGTGGCCGCCGGCGGGGCCCCGCAGAGGCGTGGGG
>NZ_JBXUOY010000095.1:0-16972 GCF_057196705.1 Streptomyces sp. ATLC9
CGCGGTCCGGCGCCGAGGGGGCGGGGCCCGGGGCCCCCCGGGACGGTGCCGGTGGCGTGGACGGAGCCGGCGCGTTCGCGGTCCTTCAGGGGTCCGGCGTGCCCCGGTCGTGGGACCGCCGTGTCGTGATGTTTGCGGTGCGGTCCTGGGCGGGGGCGCTCGCGCCCTCCGGTCACGGGCGCCCGTCTTCGTGCGCGGCGGCGCCCTCGGGCTCCCAGCGCAGCAGATCTCCCGGCTGGCATTCGAGCACCTCGCAGAGCGCGGCGAGCGTGGTGAAGCGCACCGCCTTGGCGCGGCCGTTCTTGAGCACCGCCAGATTGGCGGGTGTGATGCCGACGCGGCTCGCGAGTTCGCCCACGGACATCGACACCATCCGCGAGGGCCGCCCCACCACACCGCTGCTGGTCGTCTCGCCCATCTGGGGCGCCATCCACGAGGGCACCCCCGGCCCCAGCGTCCCGGACCTCACCGCCCTCGGCGCCGGGCGGCTGAGCTTCCGGGCCGCGGGCGATCCCGCGGAGCGCGCTCAGGGGAAGCTGACCCTGGGCGTCATCCGGGACGAGCCGGCCCGGATCGTGGAGCAGCGGGCAGCCGAGGACGCGAACCTGCACCACCTCGACGGCCGCCGTCTCTACGGCCGGGGCGACGCGGCCGAACTGCCGCTGCCCGACGGGCTTCACCCCGACGCCGCCACCCACCGCCGTATCGGCGAGCGCTTAGCGGCGCAGCCGCGCCGTACGCGACCCGCCCCGGGCGGCACGCCGACGCTCCGTCCGGGCCGGGTGCGCCGACGCGGCGGCCAGTCGCGGGTGGGGCCCGAAGGCTCACTCATCCGGGTGAAGGCCGCATGGGTGGGCCGTGCATGTGGGCATAGCCCGTACGCCGTCTATCGGCGGCATACGGGGAAAATCTCGGGGAGTGCTTCATGTCAATGGTTCATACCGGCACGCTGCAACTGTCCTCCGACCAGCCTACCGAGACCCGCGGAGGGAACACCTCCACCCTCACCCGGGCCGCCTTCCCCGCGCCGTTCCTCGCCGGTGCGAAGGTCGTGGTACTGGCGCGGACCCAGCCCTTCAACGGTCCGGAGACACCCGGCATCCGCGTCCACGGCGTGACGCCCGAGGGCTTCCTGATCCGCTTCAACGAGATCAACGCCGGTGCCGACATGCGCAGCGACGGGCCGCACACCACCGAGACGGTCGGCTGGATCGCTGCCACCGTCTGACCGGATCCGGCGGGCTCCGGTCGGTGGGATTCCGCCGGAGCCCGCGTACCGCCCGGCCCCGTCGCCGGCCGTCGCTCCGCGGGATGCTCCGCGCGGTACCGGGAGGTCTCTGGCGCCGCTTCCCTGTTCAGGGCATGTGCGGGTGCGGTGTCTGCGCGCCGTCGCGGTCGTCGGTCACCAGTAGCAGCAGGGCGGCGCGCTCCGACCCCAGGGAGCGGACCTTGTGGGGCGCCGTGGCCTTGAAGTAGGCACTGTCGCCCGTTTCGAGGGTGATGGCACGGGAAGGGAAGATCAGCTCGGCTCGCCCCCGGTGCACGAAGAGGAACTCCTCGCCCGGGTGGTCCCGGAAGGGGACGGGGCCCGCGTCGTGCGGTGGGTGGAGCATGAAGGGAGTCATCCGCTTGGATCCCGCCTCCAGGGCTATGCCCTCGTAGCGGCTGCCGGGCTCCCGGTCCGGAGTGAGTGGCCGCCGTTCCCCGGCCCGCGTGACGGTGACTTCGGCGAGTTCCTCCGCGTCGGCGAACAGCGTGTCCAGCGGGACGTCCAGGGCTCTGGCGAGGGAGGCGCTGACGGCGATCGACGGGACACTCCGGCCGCGCTCGACCTTGGACAGGTAGCTCTTGGTGACGCTGGCGCGCTCGGCCAGCGCCTCCAGTGTCATCAGCCGCTCCTTGCGCAGCTGCCGTACGCGATTGATCACTGACGCCTTCCCTTCGCGCGCCCGGGTCGGAACGGGGCCGGGCGGACCCCCAGTATGTCCCGCGCGGCTCTCCCGGCCCGCCGGCCCCGCGCGACCGGACCCGTCCGGCTCCCGCTGGCCCGTCGTCCCGGCCGCCCGTTGCGTCATGACACTTTGTGTCCTATGGTGAACCGAGTTTCCTCACGGTGCCGGCTCGGACGGCACCCGAAGCGGGGTCCGCCGACGGGCCGGGCCCTGGGACCGGAGCAGAACATGACAGACACCCTGCGGGACCCGAAGGACGTACTCGTCGATCGCGCCAGGCGGCAGATGAACGACCACTTCGGCGACCCGAGACTGACAACGCGGCAGAAGCTGGCCCTGACGTGCCGCATCGCCTTCGACGGCGGACACGACTCGGGTCTCGCCGGCCAGATCAGCGCACGCGGGCAGGAGCCCGGCACCTACTACACCCAGCGTCTGGGGCTCGGCTTCGACGAGATCACCGAGGAGAACCTCCTGCTGGTGGACGAGGACCTCCAGGTCCTGGAGGGGGAGGGCATGGCCAACCCCGCGAACCGGTTCCACTCCTGGATCTACCGGGCCCGGAAGGACGTCAACTGCATCATCCACACGCACTCGCTGCACACGGCGGCACTCGCGATGCTGGAAGTGCCCCTGGTGGTCTCCCAGATGGACACCACCCCCCTGTACGACGACTGCGCCTTCCTCGAGGAGTGGCCCGGCGTCCCCGTCGGCAACGAGGAGGGTGAGCTCATCTCCGCGGCCCTCGGGGACAAGCGGGCCATCATCCTGGCCCACCACGGCCAGCTCGCCACCGGAGCCACCATCGAGGAGGCGTGCAACCTGGCCATGCTCATCGAACGCGCCGCACGCCTCCAGCTGCTGGCCATGTCGGCGGGGACCATCCAGCCGCTGGACCCGGTCCTCGCCCGCGAGGCCCACGACTGGACCTCCACCGGCCGGCGCAACGCGGCGAACTTCGCCTACTACGCGCGCAGAGCACTGCGCAACCACCCCGACTGCGTCAAGGGCGAGGTGGACCTCTGATGACGAATCCACCCCTGTCGGGGATCATCTCCTACCCCGTCACCCCCTTCGACCCCGTCAGCGGAGAGGTCGACCTGGCCGCGCTGCGCCGGCTCACAGGCGACCTGGTGGACGCCGGAAGCCACGCCGTCGCACCGCTGGGCAGCACCGGCGAGAGCGCCTACCTCGGAGAGGCCGAGTGGGACGCCGTCTGCGAGACCGCCCTGCAGACCGTCGCGGGCCGGGTCCCCACGGTGGTCGGCGTCTCGCACTGGAGCACCGAGGGCACGATCCGCCGTGCCCGCGTGGCCGCCCGCCACGGAGCAACCGCGGTCATGGTGCTCCCGCAGGTGTACTGGAAACTGACCGAGACGGAGCTCGTACGGCACTACGCGGCGGTGGCGGCGGCGACCGACCTTCCGATGATGCTCTACAACAACCCGGGCACCAGCGGGGTCGATCTGGAGCCGGAGGCGGTGGTCGCGCTCGCGCGGGAGGTTCCGAACCTCACCATGGTCAAGGAGAGTTCCGGCGACGTCACACGCTTCCGGGCCATCCGGGAGCTGTCCGACGGGGCGCTGTCGGTCTACAACGGCAACAACCCGGTCGCGCTGGAGGCGTTCCGCTCCGGCGCCGCCGGCTGGTGTACCGCGGCGCCCTGCCTGGTCCCGCGGTGGATCCTGGAACTCCACGCGGCGGCGACGGGCGGGGACCGGGCCCGGGCCGACGCGCTGCTGGCGCGGCTCCTGCCGTTCCTGGAGTTCATCGTCGGCCACGGCCTGCCGCGGGCCGTCAAGGCGGGTCTCGCGATCCAGGGCCGCGGGGCCGGCCGGCCGCGGCCGCCTCTGCTGCCCCTGCCGGACGGGGAGACGGAGCGGCTCCGGGAGGTCCTCCGGCTGCTCGGCTCCCACCCCCCGGCGGCGAGCGCCGCGGGATCCGCCGTCTGAGACCGCCGGCGCCGCAGGCCCGGTGCACCCCCCCCCGGGGCCGGGCCCGCGCTCCCCCGGGGGGGTACCGCCCCGGGACAAATGCCCGCCCGTCATGCCGCAGAGCCGGGGAAGGACATGAGCCACACCACCACCCCTGGCCCCGGGCGGAAAGAGAAGAGTGCCACCGAGGCCGCCCTCCTGCGCCGGACGCTGCGTCAGACCGACGACCGCGCCGTCCGCTGCGGGAGCGGCGCGGAGCGCTGCCGCCGGTCGGCGTGGTCACCCCGGCCGCGAAGACGCGAAGACGCAAAGCCGGAAAGGCGCAGGGGCCCGTCTTTGGCTGGTTTCACCGGTCGGCGGCCGTGTGGGACGAGCCGCTGGGCTTCCACCCCACACGCTGGGATGAACCGACCGATGAGCAGAAGCGGTCCCACCTTCCCTTCGGGGAGGGGATGTGCCCGGCGAACGTATACGCCGTCAGGGCTCTTGAGTATCTCGGCCGCTTCGCCCTTCGCGACTACCGGGGGAGAGGTGAGGCTCCGGGGCCGGAAGCCCCATGCTCGCACGCTCCTGGCACCACCGGCCGGCTGGACCCGTCCCACCAGGGAAGTGCGGCCCGGTCGGCAGGAGTGAGCCAGGGAACGCCTCGCCGCTCGCGGCGCGCGGTCGCCTTCCGCGTGCTGCGGATGGCGCGGACCGGACGGCCGAGTTCCTCCCTGTGCCGCCGGCCGGCACGGCTGGACCCGCCTCCGCCCGCCGGGGGTGCGGTGCCGGCGGGGTGGCGGGGGAAGGTTCCGGGCCGGGCGTCAGATGCGCCAGGTGCGGATGCGGTCGGCCACCTGGTAGACGGTCGCCTTGCGGTCCTGGACGGTGCGGACCAGGTCCACCAGGGCTCCGTACGGCGGGTCGATACCCTGGCCGCAGGCGTGCATGTAGGCGACCGTGACCTGGCAGGCGTACAGGCTGTTGCGGTACGGCAGCGGCTCCAGCCGCACCAGGGTGTGCAGCAGGGAGGCGGCCCGCCAGGCCGGGTCCGGGTCGGTGGCGTCCGGGTGGGGGATGCGGGTCCGGTGCCGGGCCACGGCCGCGACCAGGGCCGAGTAGTCGGCCACCGACAGCTCCTCGGGCACGGCCCTCTCCTGGATGTCCAGCAGCCAGGAGACGTCGATGTACAGCGGACTCATCAGGCGGCTTCGGCCCCGCGGGAGCGGCCGGCGGGCGGCATCTCGTCGGGGAACGCCTCATCGAACTCCGCTTGGTGCTCCTCGCCCCAGGCCAGGGCGCAGCCGGTGAACTGCAGACGCTGCTTCTCGCGCAGCGGCAGGTCGTGGACGTACTGCTTGAGCGATTTGCCCTCAGCGGCCGCGGCGGCGCGGACCGCCTCCAGCTCTTCCTCGGTGAAGGTGATGTTCAACGACGGCATACCCGCAGGGTACCTACCAGGTACCTGGGGGGCCAGAGGACGCAACCGCACGGTGGTCCCGGCGCGGAGTGCGGACCCCGCCGGGCACGGCACAGCGACCTCACACCAGCCGCCCGTGAGGTCAGCGTGCTCACGCTGTCCCCACGCCGCCGTCCCACCGGTGACGCGGCAGTACCCGAAGTCCGCTTCGTCGGGTCGGAAGGCCCGCCCTCTCAGGGGGTGGTCTCGTTGTTTCCCTCAAGGACGCGGACCGGATGAAACCGGGACGTGGGAGCGTCCACCCGCCATCACCAGGCGTACAGCGCGCAGCGACCGGAGGCCGTCGAGGGGGTTGCCGTCCACGGCCAGGAGGTCGGCGCGGTGGCCGGGGCGGAGCAGGCCGGCGCCGTGGGCGTGATCCCGGCAGTACGTCCAACCGGGCCGTCAGACCGTCGGCGCTCTTCAGATCGCGGAGACAAGCCTCCGCTGCCCCCCGGACACCACATCGCCGTCGGAGGCATCCTGTACGCCGACCACCGCGGCCCGGCCTCCGCCCGGCGGAGGGACACGGGGTTCCGGTACCCGGTGGCTCACCGCAGTGCGCGATCCGGTCAATCTCAAAGGCGGACGGAACGCTTGACGGCATTCCGTGGAAGCGGACGGGGTGGCGGCGCAAGAACCGTTCGTCCGAGCCGTCGCCTTCGGTGCGCGGGGCCGTGAGCGGGCGGTTCGCCCCCTGCCGGCGACGGTGCGGTTTCCGCCTCGCCCGTCCGCGCGGCGGACGGGGCATCCTCCGCAAGCGTTTCACCGGCCAGAGTGCGTCTGGCGGCTTTCCTCCACCGGCCCCCGGGAATCCGCTTCCGGTGGATAGGGTCACTGACCCGCGTCCGGACGCAGCTCCCCCGGAACGGCGGCCGAGTGTCCGTCCGAGAACCGAGGTGATCACCATGCACAGGTACAAGCTCGCAGGTTGTCTCACCGCAGCAGCCGCCGCGGCTGTGGCCGTGGCGGGTCCGGCCCAGGCCGTGCCGGACACCTCCGGGGTCGCGGCACGGACGGCTGTCGCCGCCGACGGCTCACCGGGGCTCTCCCCGGCCGGGGTTCTGGGCATCCACTGCGGTACGCCGAGCCTCGACTACGACGGATACCAGTGGTACTACGCCGTCGCCTGCTCCGTCACCGGCGGCACTACGTGGTGGGCCAATATCAGCTGCTCAGACGGCAGCACCCGTACTTCAGGACCCCACACCTCCTTCTGGAACGTCCGGGTCTACTGCCCGCCGAACACCACCGCGATCGAGGGCTGGGTGAGCTACTCCGGCTGACGATCACCCCGGGCCCTCGACGGGGCATGCTCCACCGAGGGCCCTTCTTACGCCAGTGCTCACCGCTTCCGGGGTGACACGTCGAGCCCCGCGTCCGTGACCGAGCGTCGACCCGGTGCTGCGCCACGCTGCCCGCCCCGGTGGTTTTCCGCCGCACCCGTGAGGACGGCCAGTGCGTCGATGCGGCACACCATCGTCTCCGTCGCCGACGATGGTGGCGACGAGAGACTGTTCTCGGCGTCGGACCGCGCGCTGTCCGGCGCCTGAGACGGCGGAAACCGGCACGGCGATGCCGTTCGGGCACGGGAGCGGGGATCGATGAAGCGACCAGCCGGTACGGCGGTCATCGGGATCGGCAACGAGTTCCGGCGGGACGACGGAGTCGGGTGGGCCGTCGTCTCCCTGCTGAGGTACCGGGCCGCCCAGCGTCCGCTGCCCTCGGACACCCGTCTCGTGCGGTGCGACGGAGACCCCGGTCGGTTGATCACCCTCTGGGAGAACACCGGGCTGACGGTCGTCGTCGACGCCTGTTTTCCCCCCTCCGCGGTCCCCGGGCGGGTGCACCGGTGGTGTGCGGCCTCGGGCGGTGTTCTGCGTCCGGTCGGCCCGGGGCGGCACAGTACGCACGGGCTCGGCCCGGCCGAGGCGCTGCGTCTCGCCGAGGCACTCGGACGCGGTCCCGGTCGTCTCATCGTGTACGCGGTCGAAGGAGCCGACCGATCGCTGGGCACGGGACTCACCCCCGCGGTGGCGTGCGCTGTGCCGCGTCTGGCCAGGCGGGTCGAGGCGGACGTCGAGCAGTGCGGCGATGCTCCGGCGCGCGGGCTCGGGGCAGGGTGAGCGCCGGGACGGCTCGGGCGGCGGCCCCTCGGACAGGCCCGCCCGGGGGACACGCCAGATGGCTTCGCGGATCGGCGCCCCGATACCTGACATGCTGTCAGATGCCGATTGCGCCTGCTACGGCAAGCCGAGCGCAGTGGTCTGCGGCGGACGCTCCCGTCCTCCCCCAATGCCGAGGCGCGCGAAGACGGAGGGCACACCATGACCGACGCCGCGGATGCCGGAGCGGTACTCGCTCCCCAGCCCGATGCGGTGTTCGACCGCGGTGGTCTGGACGCGCTCGTACGCGTCCTGAAGCAGCGCGGCCGCACACTGATCGGCCCCACCGTACGCGACGGCGCGATCGTCCTCGCCGAACTGGAATCGGCCGATGAGCTGCCCTACGGGTGGGGCGTCGAGCTGGAAGCGGGACAGTACCGGCTGCACCGGAGGAGGGACGGGGCTGCCTTCGCGCACAGCGCGGGACCACAGTCGTGGAAGCCGTTCCTGCATCCCGAGCGCGTTCGCCAGTGGACCGCGGGCCGCGGTCGCGGCGGCGGGACGGTGGTGCGCGAGGAGAGGCATCCGGGTGTCTCCTACGCGTTCCTCGGAGTGAGGCCCTGTGACCTGCGGGCCATTCGGATCCTGGACCGTGTGATGTCCGGCGGCCGGTACCGCGATCCCGCCTACCTCTCCCGGCGAACAGGGGCCTTCCTGATCACAGTCGAGTGCACCGAACCGGGTGCCACCTGCTTCTGCGTATCGATGGGCACGGGTCCGGCCGCGGACACAGGGTACGACCTCGCCCTCACCGAGGTCGTCGACGACGCCGGCCACCGCTTCCTGTGCCGCGGCGGAAGCGAGGAGGGAGCCGCGGTGCTCGCGGAGATCCCGCACCGGAGCGCCGACGACCGCACCCGTGGCGCCGCGGCCGACGCCGTGGGCGCGGCCGCCGAACACATGGGGCGGGCCATGCCACCGGTGGACCTGCGCACACTGATGCGCGACAACCTGGAGGCGGAGCGCTGGGAAGACGTCACTGCCCGGTGCCTGAGCTGCGGGAACTGCACCATGGTCTGCCCCACCTGCTTCTGCACCACCACAGAGGACATCACCGACCTGAGCGGCGATCACGCCGAACGCTGGCGTCGCTGGGACTCCTGCTACGACCTGGACTTCTCGCTTCTCCACGGCGGCCCGGTCCGGACCACCCCGCGCAGCCGCTACCGTCAGTGGCTCACCCACAAGCTGGGCACCTGGCACGACCAGTTCGACAGTTCCGGCTGCGTCGGCTGCGGCCGGTGCATCGTCTGGTGCCCCACCGGCATCGATCTCACCGAGGAGGCCCACGCACTGCACCAGGAGGCCACGCGGAGGGAGAGCGCGCCGTGACCCCGCAGCCGGACGTGGGAGTGCTCGCAGCCCTGCCCGCGGAGCACCACGGGCGGCTGATGGCCCTCGCCCGCGAGACCGCCTTCCGGGGCGCCACGAGGATCTTCGAGGAGGGGGAGAGAGCCGACCGCTTCTGGATCATCCGCTCGGGTACGGTCGCGCTCGACCTCCAGGTGCCCGGCCGCGGGCGCGCGGTCGTCGAGACCGTCGGCGCGGGCGCCCTGCTCGGCTGGTCGTGGCTGTGCCCGCCCCGGCAGTGGCACCTGGGGGCCGAGACCCGGGGACCCGTCCACGCCTGGGAGTTCGACGCCGGCGCGGTGAGGGACCTGTGCGCCGAGGACCCGGTGCTGGGTCTGGCGCTGGCCACGGCCGTAGCCGAGACCATCGGCGACCGGCTCAGGGCCACCCGGACCCGGCTGCTCGACCTGTACGGCCCGCAGGGATCCCGGTCGAACGGGCCGACGTCATGACGCTCATCCCCCTTCCCTACCGCGTGGTGGACCGCCGGGCAGAGACAAACGACACGGTCACGCTGGTGCTGGAGCCGGCCGAAGAGGCTCTGAGTCCCTTCACCTGCGGCCAGTTCGCGATGGTCTGTGCGTTCGGCGTCGGCGAGATCCCGGTGTCCGTCTCCCGGCTCCCCGACGGGCGGCGGCTGGCGCACACGGTCCGCGCCGTGGGGGCCGTCTCCCGGGCGCTGTGCGGCCTGCCGGCCGGCGCGGTGGTCGGTGTGCGCGGCCCGTTCGGCACGAACTGGGACCCGGCCGCTGCCCGCGGCCGGGACCTGCTCGTCATCGGCGGTGGCATCGGACTCGCCCCGCTGCGTCCTCTGATCGACACCGTTCTGGCCGATCCGCACGCGTACGGGCGGCTGAATGTCCTCGCCGGGGCCAGGACCCCCGGTGACCTGCTCTACCAGGACGAGTTCCCCGCCTGGGGAGCGGCGTTCGGCGCCGTCACGGTCGACCGGCCTTCCGGCGGCTGGACCGGCCGGGTCGGAGTCGTCACCACGCTGCTCGACGAGGCCCTGTTCACCCCGGAGAACACCACCGCTTTCGTCTGCGGCCCCGAAGTCATGATCCGCGCTGTCGCCCGTGTCCTGGCCCATCGGGGAGTGCGCCCCGACCGCGTCCGGGTCTCCCTCGAACGCAACATGCGCTGCGCCACCGGCCACTGCGGACACTGCCAGCTCGGACCCCTGCTGCTCTGCCGCGACGGTCCGGTCGTCCGCTACGACCGGGCCGAGTCCCTGCTCACCGTACGGGAACTGTGAGATGAGCGTTTCCATCCAACCCGGGCCGGCCCGCCGCCCCCGGCTCGGTGTGTTCAAGTTCGCCTCGTGCGACGGCTGCCAGCTCACCCTCCTCGACTGCGAGGACGAACTGCTCGGGATCGCGGAAGAGCTGGAGATCGCCCACTTCCCGGAAGCGTCCAGCGACATCGCGCCCGGTCCCTACGACCTCGTGCTCGTCGAGGGATCGGTCAGCACCCCCGAGCACCTGGAACGCGTCCGGCGCATTCGCGCCGGCTCCCGCCACCTCGTCACCATCGGCGCCTGCGCCACGGCCGGAGGCGTCCAGGCGCTGCGCAACCACGCCGACGCCGAGGAGTACCTGGCGACGGTCTACGCTCGCCCCGACTACATCAAGACCCTCGCGACCTCCACACCGGTCTCCGCCCACGTGCCCGTCGACTTCGAGCTGCGTGGCTGCCCCATCGACCGGGGCCAGCTCGTGGAGGTCATCACCGCCTTCCTCGCCGGGCGGAAGCCCGACATCCCGAACCACGCGGTCTGCTTCTCCTGCAAGCGGCGCGGCAACGTCTGTGTCACCGTCGCTCACGGCACGCCCTGCCTCGGGCCCGTCACCCACGCCGGCTGCGGAGCCCTGTGCCCGACCTACGGACGTGGCTGCTACGGCTGCTTCGGACCGGCAGGAACCACGAACCTGCCCGCGCTCGTTCCACTCATGCACCGCGACGGGATGAGCCAGGAGGACATCGGCAGGTTCCTGCACACCTTCAACACCACCGCCTTCGCCGCCGTGGAGGGGCAGGGGCCGGGCACCGGAGAAGGGGAAGACCCCACGTGAGCAAGCCCGCGACCGGGTTCCAGGTCCTGCGTGTCCCCGCACTCACCCGTGTCGAGGGCGAGACCGCGCTGCGTCTGAGGATCCACGACGGCACCGTCACCGAGGCCCGGCTCAACATCTACGAGCCACCGAGGTTCTTCGAGGCCTTCCTCCGGGGCCGCGCCCACACCGAGCCGCCCGACCTCACCTCGCGCATCTGCGGGATCTGCCCGGTCGCCTACCAGCTGAGCGCCTGCCGGGCCGTCGAGAACGCGTGCGGCGCCGTCGTCGACGGCCAGCTCGCCGCCCTGCGCCGCCTGCTGTACTGCGGTGAGTGGATCGAGAGCCAGACGCTCCACATCCACCTGCTGCACGCACCTGACTTCCTCGGTCACGACGATGTGATCGGCATGTCCGGTTCCCACCTGGTACACGTCGAGCGCGGATTGCGCCTGAAGCAGGCCGGCAACGCCGTCATCGAACTGCTCGGCGGACGCGCGATCCACCCCGTCAACGTCCGTCTCGGCGGCTTCCACCGCACCCCTACGCGCGCGGAGTTGCGTCCGCTGGCGGAGCGGCTGCGCACCGCACTCGACGACGCCTGGGAGACGGTGCGCTGGGTCGCGGGTTTCGACTTCCCCGACACCGAGTGCGCCGCCGACCTGCTGGCCCTCGCCGAGACCGGTACGTACGCCATCGAGTCCGGCGCCCCCACCGTGCTCCCGTACGACGAGACGCTTCCGCCACGCAGCTTCCCTCTACGAGACTTCCGCGATCACGTCGCCGAGGAGCAGGTCCCCCACTCCACCGCCCTGCACTCCCGGCTGGACGGCCGAAGACATCTCACCGGCTCTCTCGCCCGCTACGCCGTCAACGGCCACCTGCTGTCCCCGCTGGCCCTGTCAGCGGCACGGGAGAGCGGGCTCGGCGACCCACCGCTGCGCCCGGCCGCGGCGGGCGCCGGACGGGGCGAGGTCTGCCGCAACCCCTACCGGAGTATCCTCGTCCGGGCCGTGGAGGTCCTGTACGCGGTGGAGGAAGCCCTGCGAATCATCGGGGAGTACGAGCGTCCGGCCCGCCCGTACGTGGAGGTACCGGCTCGGGCCGGTGCCGGTCACGGTGCCACGGAGGCGCCACGCGGCCTGCTCTACCACCACTACGCGTTCGACGACGGGGGCCGCGTCACCGATGCCCGCATCATCCCGCCGACCGCCCAGAACCAGGGCGCCATCGAGGAGGACCTGCGCAGGCTGGTCCAGGAGGGACTCGACCGCGGCGAGGACTCCGAGGCCGAGCTCACCAGGCTGTGCGAGCGGGCCGTCCGCAACCACGACCCGTGCATCTCGTGCTCGGCGCACTTCCTGGACCTGGACATCGAGCGAGTTTCGGGAACCCCCCGGCCTCAGTCGCCTCACTCGCGTGTGTGGAACGACGCGGGCCGGCAGGCCCCGCCCAACTCCTGAAAAGTCCCGCCACTTCCTGCCGGTATACGGTCGTGCGGAGCCGCCCGGGCCGGAGTGCCCTCGGGCAGGTGTGGCCGCGCCCCCCGGTACCACGGCAGTCACCGCGCTCGTCGCCGCGGACAAACGCCCGCGTCCGTCCGCGTCGCCGGCCGACGCGCCGGATGTCGGCGGCACGGTGCCGGTCGCCTTCCGCTTCCCCTGCTTCGGGAACCCTCGGGGATCCCGGAGCCCATCAGCAGCACGGCGGTGACCGGTGTGCGGCGGCCGACCGGCCGGGCCAGGGCGCCAAAGTCGCCGGGTTGTCCGCCCCGCGGTCGGCCCTCATCGCTTCAGCACGCTCCCCGCTCGCCGGCGCGGGCCCTCCCCGGCATCCTGCGCCCCGGCCCACCGAACCCGGACTCGCGCTGTCCGCATCCACAGCAGCAGGGCCGCGCATGCGGTCACGCAGCCGGCGGCCGTGGCCAGCAGCGCGGTGTCGGCGGCGGCTTCGGCGCCCGCGGCGTGGTGACCGTGGCCGGTGACGGAGTCGGCGAGGGCGATGCCGAGGCCGGCGGCGACGGTGATGACGGTCTTGGTGACGCCGGAGGCCTCGCCGGCGCGTTCCGGGCGGATGACGTCCTGGGTGGCGATGAGCGTGAGGGCGTTGGCGAGGCCGAGGGAGGCGCCGCAGAAAGTGGCGGCGATCAGGTAGGCGGGGAAGCCGGGAGCTAGGGCGAGCCCGAGCAGGCCGAAGGTGCCGCCGCCGAGGCAGGCGGCCATCGTGGGGGCGGCAGTGCGGGTGGTGACGCGTCCGGCGAGGGGACCGGCGACGGCCATGGCGAGGGCAGGCAGGAGGAAGGCCGCGCCGGCGGCCACGGCGGAGAGTCCCCATTGGCCTTGCAGGGAGAGCGGGACGACGAAGAGGAACATCACGGTCGCGGTGTTGGCCGCGGCGCCGGTGAGGGTCAGGACGACGTAGGGGCCGTTGCGGAACAGGGCGAGCCCGACCAGGGGATGTGGCGCGCGGCGCTCGACGTGGACGAACGTGCCGAACAGCGTCGTACACAGCAGCACCGGGAGGGCCAGCTCATTCCAGGCCGCGCCACGCTGGGCGTGGTCGAGGGACACCGCGAGTGCGGCGAGCGCGCCGGTGGCGGTGAGCAGGCCGCGCCAGTCGATGTGGCGGGGCGCGGTGGCATCGAGGCTTTCGGCGGTGCGTGAGGCCCACAGGGCGCCGAGTGCGGCGAGGGGGACGTTGAGCCAGAAGATGGCACGCCAGGAAAGGGTTTCGGTGAGGAGACCGCCGACGAAGGGGCCGCAGGCGGTGGCGACACCGCCGATGCCGAGGGCGAGGCCGGTGGCCCGTCCGCGCAGGTGCCCGGGATAGACGTTGGTGAGCAGGGACAGACCCACTGGCATGATCATGGCGGCGCCTGCGCCCTGGACGACGCGTGCGGCGACCAGCATGGTCAGGCTCGTGGCGAGCGCGCACACCAGGGAGGCGGCACCGAAGAGGGACAGGCCCAGGACGAGGAGCCTGCGGCGGCCGAAGAGGTCGCCGAGGCGGCCGGCGCCGAGCATGAGAGTGCCCGTGGACAGCAGATAGGCGCTCACCGCCCACTGCACTCCGTCTCCTCGTGCGCCGAGGTCGGCGCCGATGCGGGGGAGGGCGAGGTTGAGGGCGAAGGCGTCCAGTTGGATGCAGAACACCCCCGCCGACATGGCGAGCAGCACCCAGGTGCGAGGGTGCGGTCGTGCGGTCATGTGTGCGTCTCCTGGTCGCGTGACGACGGTCCCGCGCCGGAGCGCGGGTGTGGGCGGAGTGTGCGGCGGGGGAGGGGAGCAGCGGAGCGGTGATCGAAGGGGTGTGTCCGCTCAGGCTCCCGCCCACGCCCCGGTGGTCGGGGATGCCCGAAGCGGCGGTGACGCACGCTCCGCTGTGGGCCGGTACACCGCCGGTCCGGAGCCGGCGCGCCGGGGCGCACGTGTCAGGGCGCGACCGCTCACGGACGGCTTCGGGCGGATTCCACCGCGTCGCGCGCCGCCGGTGCGCACACCTGGGCCAGCGTCGTCGCAAGGGACTGCCAGACGTGGGCTGCCAGGTCCAGGTTCCTTGAGCCCGCGGCCTGGTGACCGAGCTGTTCCAGGGCCGTGACGCCCTCGTCGACGCACCCGTCCAGGATGGTCAGCCGACCTTCGAGGACGAGCAGCCGTGTCCGGTCCTGGTAGGGCAGCCGCAGTCCGTCGTCGGACAGCAGGGCGCGGCACAGCGCCCGGGCCTCGTCCAGTTCTCCCCGGTGGAAGGCCAGATGGGCGCGCAACGCGTGCAACTCCTGCTCCTGCAACGGCGTGCCGGTCAGCTCGATGACCGCCTCGGCCTCCTCCAGCCAGCGCCGGGCCTCCTCCAGCCGAGGTGGTGACATCTCGAGCGCGGCGGCGGTCGCGGCGGTGCGAAGACGTGTCCACAGGGCCAGATCGTCCCGGCTCCGGAGCAGGCTCAGTGCCGTCTCCAGGCGATTCTGGGCGGTGGCATGGTCACCTTGGCGGTGGCTGACCAGGGACGCGGCCCACAGGGCCTCGGCCGTCTGGGAGGCCGTGGCCGCGGGGAGCAGGTCCCGCTCCAGTTCGTGGACGTGCCGGTCGGCCGCATCGAGCCGGCCCATTTCGGTCTCGACGCCGATCAGCACCACGAGCGCGGCCATGGTGTCGGCCACCTGCAGGTCTTCCTCGCGGGCGACCGTCAGAGCGGTCACGGCCGCCGACCGTGCCGCGCGCAGGTCGCCCAGGGCTCGAAGGCAGCGCGCGTACTGGGTGTTCGTCCTGACCCGCAGTTCCGGTGCCGCCAGGAGCTCACTCAGCTCGATGAGTTCGCGGAGCCGGGCGCGCTCCCTCTCGTGGTCGCCGTCGCTGTTGTCGACGCGGCTGAGCAGCCACAGCGCATGCCAGCGGTCGGCGAGTTCGGCACGCTCGTCGTCCCGCAGCGCACGCAGCAGACCGGCGGTGCTGTCCGTGCCGGGCGGGGCCGAGGACGCGGCGGCGAGCGCATGGCCGAGGGAGCCGCCGCCCAACGGCTCGCTCAGGGCGGACACATCGACGCCGAGCCGCTGGGCGAGGTAGGTGACGGCGCGCGGGGTGGGCCGGCGTTCACCGGATTCCAGCCGTGACAGGTATCCCGTCGACATGCCCTCGCCGACGACCGCCGCCTGACTCAACCCTCGTTCGAGCCTGAGCCTCCTCAGCCGTCGCCCGAAGTGCGGTTGCCCGAGCACTCCCACCCTCCGATCCCCCGAGATCACCGTGAGTTCGCTCCCTTCCGCGCGTTTGACGGGCGGCGTGCGGAAGTTGTCCAGATTTTACGAAGCGTTGACAGTGCGGGCAACACAGTTGCAACCGTGAAAAGTTCGGGCGGTTTGCCGGGGCTTTCCTGCCTGTTGCCTTCCCGGATTCCTGTGATCCGGCCGCAGTCGTCCGAAGTAAGGCCAGGATGAAGAGCTCTGGCAATTCGCCGGTCTCATCGGGCAAACCCTTGCCAGGGATGTTGCCCGGCCTTTACCCTGCAAAGTGCTGCAGACCTGATGCGACCTTTCGCCTCGTCTCCGGAGGTTTCCGTGCCCCTTCGCGCCCATTCGGGCTCGTTATGGAGGTTGACCGCACGGATGGCCGCGGCAGCCGTGCGCTGGGACGTTGACGGGCGCTTCCGCGGTAGCGGCGGCCGCTCCGGCAGCCCACACGGGCATGGTGGTGTCCCATGAGGACCCCAAGTGGGCGACTCCGGGGGGTGAAGCGCCTCGACAACGTTATCCAACGGTCGTGACGCGATCCCAGCCCCCACGTACACAGAAGGACGCTACGTCTGTGGCCACCACGAGCAGCACCGTATCCTCCCTCTCTTCCCCCGTCTCCCGAGAGACGGCCGTCGGCTCCGCCCAGGCCGTGCCGCAGGGCACCCGTGACAGCCGACGGCGTCGCGCCCACACCGCCCACACCGCCCACACGTCCACCCGGGGCACCACCGTCGCCGCCGCGGAGGCTGAATTCGCCCGGGCGTTCGGCCTGAGCCCGGGCGAGATATGCGGCCGTGACCTCTGCGACCTCCTCCTCGCACCGCCGCCTGCGAGTCTGCGGCAGCGGTTCACCGATCTCACCGAAGGCCGGTCGGACCGGTTCGCGGAACGGGTGACCGGCCGGGACGGTGCCGGCCGGGTCTTCTCCGCGAACCTCACGGCCATAGTGGTCGCCGGCCCCGACGGTCCGGCCGGACTGGTCGTCCTGCTCCGCCGTATCGGGGACCCCGGCCCGGCGGAACCCAGCGGCCTGCGGACCCTCAGCGAAATCGACGCACGCTTACTCGAAGGAGTGGCGGGTGGCGCATCGACGGTGCAGCTGGCCAGTCGCCTCTACATGAGCCGTCAGGGAGTCGAATACCGTGTGGGGCGGCTGCTGCGCAGGTTCGACGCTCCCAACCGTCCCGCGCTCGTGGCGCGCGCCCATGGGCTGGGCATGTTCGCCGCGGAGCAGTGGCCACCGCGCGTCCTGCCGGATTTCGTCGAGTAACCGCCTCATCCCCCCGGGGGGGGGGGGGGGGGGGGGGGGGGGGGGGGGGGGGGGGCGCGGGCGGGGGGGGGGCGCGGGGCGGG
>NZ_JBXUOY010000096.1:0-16940 GCF_057196705.1 Streptomyces sp. ATLC9
CGACGAGGGGGGCGGCTCCACCGGCGCACCGGGGTGCCCGGCGCCGCGCGAGTCGTGCCCGCGGGTGGCGCGCTCCTCGGGCGGGAGCCGGTTGAGCAGCCGCTGGGCGGCCGCGAGCTTGCGCTGCACGGTCTCGCGGTGCTCGCCCAGGGCCTCACGTCTGCGCCGCAGTTCGGCGAGTTTCCCGCCGGCCTCGGCGCGCTGCTGCTCCAGCGCGCGCACCGCGCCGCGGAACGCCTTGAGCCTGGCCGCCTGGCGGTTGTTGATCCGGTCGAGGGCGGCGGCCTTGGCGAGGTACTCCTCCGGCCCTTCGGACAGGAGCAGCGCGAGGGCCGGGTCGACGCCGCCGGAGCGGTACTGCGCGCTCGCCAGGGAGCCCAGGTCCCCGCGCATCCGGTTGACCCTGGCCTGGTCGCGTGCGGCTCCGTCCTGGGCCCGTTCCACCTGCTCGCGCAGTTCCTCCACGCGTTCGGAGGCCGTGTTGTAGCGCTCGGTGGCCCGTTCCGCGTCGGCGTAGAGACGGTCCACGCGCGCGCTCAGCGCGGCCGGGGCCGGTCCGTCCGCGGGGTCGGCTCCCGCCGGGGACGCGGTCAGCACCGCCGCCGCGCCCGCGGCGGCGGACAGTGCGGTGACCCTGATGCCCAGCCCGGACAGGCCGGAGGGCGGGACGCGCCGGCGGGAGCCGGAACGGCGGGGGGCGTGTCGGGGCGAAGGCTGCGAGACCACGGCGGGACCGCTCTCCCTTCCGCTTCGGTGGACGGTGGTCGCCGACAGTAGCCGCAACGGCACGATCCGTTCACCAACCGCCGCTCCGCCCGTTCCCGTGTCCCCGCCTCCCGCGCGGAAGGGTGTCGCGGGCCGGGACCTGGCCGGAGCCGGGCCCCGGCCAGGTCAGAGCCGAGGTCCGGGCCGGGACGGCGGCGGGGCCCGGGGACGGGCAGCGAAAAGCCTCCTCCGCCGGGATTCATCCGTACGGAGGAGGCCGATGGGCCGGGGTGACGGCCGGTCAGACGCGCACGCCGAACATGAACGGCATGTTGTTGATCGACTCGTAGCGCACGTTGGCGCCCGTCCTCGGAGCGTGCAGCACCTGCCCGTTGCCGGCGTAGAAGCCGACGTGGTGCAGGTCGCTGTAGAAGATGACCAGGTCGCCCGGGGCGAGCTGGCTCTGGGAGTAGATCCTGGTGCCCGCGTTGGCCTGGGCCTGCGAGGTGCGCGGCAGGGAGACGCCCGCCTGGCCGTACGCCCAGGAGGTGAGACCGGAGCAGTCGAAGGAGTTGGGGCCGGTGGCGCCCCAGACGTAGGGCGTCCCGATCTTGGACTGGGCGGCCCGGAGGGCGGCGGAGGCCCGCTGGCTGGCGGAGGCCGAGCTGCCGAGCTCCACACGGGCGGCGGAGTCGCGGCTGGCGCGGGTCTCCTCGGCCGCCATCTCCCGGCGCTCCTCGGCGGTGAGGGTGTTGAGGAGGCGGCGCGCCTCGGCGAGCTTGCCCTGGACCTTCTTCTTCTTGTCCTCGAGCTCCTTGCGGGTGTCCTCCAGATTCCTCAGCTTCTCGGAGGCCTCCTCGCGCTGCTGCGAGAGCGTCCGCTGCTTGGTCTGGATCTTCTTCAGCGCGCCGGCCTGCTTGCTGCCGAGCTGGTCGAGCGCGGAGGCCTTGGCGAGGTAGTCGTCGGGGTCGGAGGAGAGGAACAGCTGCAGGGACGGGTCGAGGCCGCCGCTGCGGTACTGGGCCGTGGCCATCGAACCGAGGCTGTCGCGCAGATCGTTGAGCTCTCCCTGACCGCGTGCGACGCTGTCCTGGAGATTGCCGACCTGCTTCTGCAGCTCCTCCTGCTTCTCCTTGGCGCCGTTGTACTTCTCGGTGGCGTGCTCGGCCTCTTCGTAGAGCTTGTCGACCTTGGCCTTGACCTCTTCTTTGGTGGGCTTGGGGTCGGCCTGGGCCGTCTGGGAGGTGAGTGCGACCGCCGCCGCTGCGGTCGCGGTGAGCACGGTCACCCGTGTGCGGTTCGGCTGCTTGGGTCGACGGTGGGACGCCACTGGGGCGAGCTCCTTCTTCCTCAGCCGCCTGCCGGGTGTGACCGGAGGTCACCCGGCTCCGCGATGAGCGCCGCGGATTCGGCGGTTCCTCCGCTGTCGCCCCGGTTGGGCGATCAACTGCGCAGAGGTTCGGGCCAGACACTAGCCATGCGCGGTGATCGCTTCAAATCCTCATAGGAAAAATCTCGCCCGTCGGCCACATCCTTTACCATCACCCCACCGTCGGCGACCACCGCCTGACGCTGAGTACCACTACGGGCGGACATTCCGGACAGGCGCGGGAAGGTGACGCGGCGTCGGACACGGGTCGGGCGGTGCGCCGGAGGCGGTTCGGAAGCGGTTCGGGTGCGGCTCCGGCACGGCTCAGGTACGGCCGAGCCTCCGCAGCAGCAGCACCGAGGCCACCGGACGGGCTCCGGCCGCGGCCACGCCGTCGGCCACCTCCCGGTCGGCGGAGACGACGACCACCGGACGGCCGGGCGGCTCGGCGCGCACCAGACGCCGGATCAGCTCGTCGGCGGTCTGCCCGGGTTTGCTGAACAGCACCCGCACCCCACGCGGCGGCGCCAGCAGCACCGGAGCCGCCAGCTCCGCTCCGTCGAAGACACAGGTCACCTCGGCGCCCGTCTGGGCCGCCAGGCCCGCCAGTCCGCCCAGCAGCCGCAGCCGCTGCTTCTCCAGGGGCAGCGACGGGTAGCCGGTCTTGGTGACGTTGTAGCCGTCCACCACCAGATGCGACTGAGGCAGCGCCAGCAACTGGTCGAGCAGTGCGGGGTCCTCCTCGGACAGGGCGCGCCGGGCGATGTCCTTCGGCGTCATCCGGCCCGGCTCGACCGCGTCCACGGTCTCGGCCGGGCGGTGCGTGGCCGGCGGCAGGGCGAGTTCTCGCCGCAGCCCCTGGGCGGCGTCCAGCACCGTGTCCAGCAGCAGCCGCAGGCGCATGTCCTCCACGCTGCGCCCCTCCCGGACCGCGCGGCGGCCGGCCTCCAGGGCCGCCTCCGCCTCCCCCAGCCGCGACCGCAGCCGGCGCGCCTCGCCCTCGGCGGCGGCCTTCTCCGCGGCGGCGGCGGCCCGCACCTCCTCCAGCTCGGCCCGCGCCTTGCGCGCCGCTGCCTCTCCGCGCTTGACGTCACTGAGCGCGCTGCGCAGCCTGCGGTGCAGTGAGTCGGCCTCCCTGCGGGCGGCCTCCAGCTCCGCGCGGAGCCCTTCGGTGTGGGTGCGCTCGGCCGCCCGGGCCCGCGTCAGCTCCTCACGGAGCCGGGCCAGTTCCCGTTCGGCCTCCTCCTCGGCGCGTTCGGCCTGCGCCCGCTGGGCCTCCTCACCCGCGGCGGCGACGAGTTTGGCCCAGCCCTCCGGCCGCAGCACATAGGCGACCGCGGCCACGTCCACGGGATCGGCGGCGGCCGGGAACGTACCGCCCCGGACGGACTCGGCCAGCTCCGGCAGCGCCTCGCACAGCCGGTCGGCGATGCGCTGCCGGAAGGCCGGGTCGCTCTCCAGCGCCGCGGCCATCGCGTTGCCCGCGAACCTGACCCGACGCTGGGGGGTGAAACGGGCATACTGCCGCAGGGGGACGGGGAGTTCGGCGACGGTGAGGCCGCCGAGCGCGTCGCCCGTCAGCGCCACCACCCGGCGGCGCACCTTCTCGGGCAGCGGGCGGTCGAGCGCCTCCTGGTCCGGCTCACCCGGTCCGCGCTCACCACCCGTCCGTTCCACCACGGTTCACACCCGCCCGTCGTCACACCTGAGCGCTGGAGCTGGGGCGTTCCACCAGCTCGACCTGGTCCACCGCGTTGCACCAGCGGCAGCGCACCGCCTCGATCGTCTCACTGAGCACCTCGCGCTCCTCGACCCTCGGCTCCCCCGCCAGGTCCAGGTGGACGTACTCCACCACCTTGCTGGAGCGCGTCACGTCGAAGCGGGTGAGATTGCCGCACATCGTGCAGCGCCACCGCGTGCCTTCGTTCGGTCGGGGAACCGGCATCCTCTTCCGTCCTCTCCTCGTCTTCCCGTGCCGCCGGCGCGTCCTGCCGCGCCGTCCGGGTCCTGCCGTCGTCGTCCTGCCGTCGTCCTGTCGTTCTGCCGTCTCCGGCGCCCGGGTACCCCGGACGGCGGAGGTGTCTCCGTGGTGCGTGCACCCCGGGCGCTCGGCCGGGGGTGTTCCCGCAACCCTACGGCCTGGCGGCCACCGGGCGCGCCGCGGCGGAGAGCCGTATCCGAGCCGACACCGTCCGCGGGGGCCTCCCCCTCTCCGGGGTGGCCCTCCCCTCCCCTCCCCCGCGCCCGCGGGCCCGCCGCCGGCGGCGGGCTACAGTGAGCAGGCCAGCTCCGCCGGTGGTGGGACCACAAGAGCGCGAGGCCCGCCGGGGCACCGCCGCGGTCCCTCCCCGAAGAAGGGAAACCCGTGATCACCTCGATCGTGCTCATCAGGACCAGCACCGACCGCATCCCGGAGATCGCCGAGCAGATCGCCGCGCTGGAGGGGGTCAGCGAGGTCTACTCGGTGACCGGGGCCCACGATCTGATCGCCATGGTGCGGGTGGCCCGGCACGACGATCTCGCGGAGGTCATCCCGGGCCGCATCAGCAAGGTCCCCGGCGTGGAGTCCACCGAGACCCACATCGCCTTCCGGACCTACTCCCAGCACGACCTGGAGGCCGCCTTCGCCATCGGGCTCGATTCCTGAGCCCCGCGCGGCCCGGGGCCGCCGCGCACCGGAGGTCCCCGGCACACCGCGTGTGCCGGGGACCGGTCTTTCCCGGTGCCGTACCGGCGCGTCCGCGCGCCGCTCTCCGCCGGGCACCGCCCCGGTGGAGGGGGCCGCCTCAGGCGTTGCTGGCCGCCACCCAGCGCTCCAGCGCCGCCCCGGCGGCGCCGGAGTCGACGGAGTGGGCGGCCCGCTCCATGCCCGCGGCGATCTGCTCGGCCAGCGGCGCCCCGGTGGGCTCCAGCGCGGCCAGGGCTGCCGCGGAGTTCAGCAGGACGGCGTCCCGCACCGGTCCCTTCTCCCCTTCCAGCAGCCGCCGGGCCACGTCCGCGTTGTGGGCGGCGTCCGCACCCCGCAGCGCCTCCAGCGGGACCAGGGGGATGCCGACGTCGCGCGGGTCGAAGGTCTCGGTGCGGACCTCGCCGCCCCGGACCACCCACACCGTCGAGGTACCCGTCACCGTCAGCTCGTCCAGGCCGTCGTCGCCGCGGAAGACCAGCGCGGACGTCCCCCGCTCGGCGAGCACACCCGCCATGATCGGCGCCATCCGGGCGTCGGCGACACCGGTGGCCTGGGCCTTCACCCGGGCCGGGTTGGTCAGGGGACCGAGGAAGTTGAAGGTGGTCGCGACGCCCAGTTCCTTGCGGGCCGCGGCCACGTGGCGCAGCGCCGGGTGGAACCTCACCGCGAAGCAGAAGGTGATGCCGGCCTCGGCCGCGACCGCGGCGACCCGCTCGGGGCCGAGGTCCAGGTTGACGCCCAGCTTCTCCAGGACGTCCGAGGAGCCGGAGGCGCTGGAGGCCGCGCGGTTGCCGTGCTTGACCACGCGCGCGCCCGTGCCCGCCACCACGATCGCGGACATCGTCGAGATGTTCACCGTTCCGGCCCGGTCGCCGCCGGTCCCGACGATGTCGACGGACGGGCCGGGCACCTCGATCACGTTGGCGTGCTCGTACATCGCCCGGACCAGCCCGGTGACCTCGCCGACCGTCTCGCCCTTGGCGCGCAGCGCCACCGCGAACCCGGCGATCTGGGCGTCCGTCGCCTCGCCCCGCATGATCTGGTCCATCGCCCAGGCGGTGCTCCCGGCGGGCAGGTCCCGGCCGGCCAGCAGGGTGCTCAGCACGTCCGGCCAGGTGCGCGCCGCCACGGTGTCGCCTCCGGTGGTCGTAGCAGCGCTCATGGGAATCACTCCTGGCATGGTCGGATGCGGGGGCGGCCGGATCGGCTCGGCGGCCCGCAGCCAGCCTAACGGCGCGCCGCGGTGTCCACGGCCGCTGCCCGTACTCCGGACGGCCCCGGAACGCCGAGGGCCCCGGCCCTCCCGGAGGAGGACCGGGGCCCGGGGTGTGGCGACACCCGGTACCGGAGTCGGCGGCCTCGGCTCGGTGGCCGGGGCCCTCAGTGGCCGTGGCCGTGGCTGCTGGTGAGCTCCTTGAACTCCTCCGTGGTCGGCTTGGGAACCTGGCT
Source organism: Streptomyces sp. ATLC9 (assembly GCF_057196705.1). Lineage (NCBI taxonomy): Bacteria > Bacillati > Actinomycetota > Actinomycetes > Kitasatosporales > Streptomycetaceae > Streptomyces > Streptomyces sp. ATLC9. The sequence continues at coordinate 6,213 of NZ_JBXUOY010000096.1, forward strand.
GCCCTCGCCGTAGTAGCCCCGGCTGAGCCGGGCGCGGAGCTTCTGGACGGGGCCGACCTTGCGCCGCACGCCGTTCTCGTCCGTCTCCGGACCGATCTCCAGCGGCTTGTACTGCTCGTGCGCGGTGAGCGTGTGCAGCTGCTCCTGCGAGAGCGGCTCGTGCACCTCGACGAACTCACCGTGCGGCAGCCGCTTGATGATGCCGCTCTCGCGGCCGTGCAGCACCTTCTCGCGGTCGCGCCGCTGCAGCCCCAGGCAGATCCGCTTGGTGACGATGAAGACGACCACGGGCAGCGCGAAGAAGCCGATCCGGACGAACCAGGTGATCGCGTTGATCGACAGGTTGAAGTGGGTCGCCCACAGGTCGTTGCCGCCACCGACCAGCAGCAGGAAGTACAGGCTGATCCAGGCCGCGCCGAACGCGGTGCGCGTCGGGGCGTTGCGCGGGCGGTCCAGGATGTGGTGCTCGCGCTTGTCGCCGGTGATCCAGGACTCGATGAACGGGTACACCGCGATCGAGGTCAGGACCAGCGGGAAGATGACCACCAGCGGGATGGCCACGCCCAGGTTGAGGGTGTAGCCGCCGGGCAGCACCATCTCCCACGCGGGCATCGCGCGGATCAGCCCCTCGGAGAAGCCCATGTACCAGTCGGGCTGCGCGTTGGTGGACACCTGGTCCGGCCGGTACGGGCCCAGCACCCAGATCGGGTTGATGGTGAACGTCGCGGCGATGACCGAGATGACGCCGAAGACCAGGAAGAAGAAGCCCCCCGCCTTGGCCATGTAGACCGGCAGCAGCGGCATGCCGACGACGTTCTTCTCGGTCCGTCCGGGACCGGCGAACTGGGTGTGCTTGTGGTAGAAGACCAGGATCAGGTGGGCCACCACCAGGCCCAGCATGATGCCGGGCAGCAGCAGCACGTGGGCCACGAAGAACCGCGGGATGATCTCCGTCCCCGGGAACTCCCCTCCGAAGAGGAAGAAGGCGAGGTACGTGCCGACCACCGGCACGGACAGGACCGCGCCCTCCATGAACCGGACGCCGGTGCCCGAGAGCAGGTCGTCCGGCAGGGAGTAACCGGTGAAGCCGGTGAACATGCCCAGCACCAGCAGCAGGAAGCCGAACAGCCAGTTGATCTCGCGCGGCTTGCGGAACGCGCCGGTGAAGAAGACGCGCATCATGTGGACGAACATGCCCACCAGGAACATCAGCGCGGCCCAGTGGTGGATCTGCCGCATCAGCAGACCGCCGCGGACGTCGAAACTGATGTCCAGGGTCGTGGCGTACGCCTGCGACATGTGCACGCCCTGCATGGGCACGTAGGAGCCGTGGTACTCCACCTCGGCCATGCTCGGGTTGAAGAACAGCGTCAGGTAGACACCGGTCAGGATGATGATGATGAAGGTGTAGAGGCAGATCTCTCCGAGCATGAAGGACCAGTGGTCCGGAAAGATCTTCCGCATGTTGGCCTTGGCCAGGCTGTAGATGCCCAGCCGGCCGTCGGCCCAGTCCGCGACCCGCTCGCCGGCGGGCGCCTTGCCCCGGCGCTTCGGGGCGTCGCCTGCAGTACTCATCCGCGCTCCCAGAAGCTCGGGCCGACGGGCTCCGCGAAGTCGCCCTGCGCCTCGAGGTAGCCGTCTTCGTTGACACTGATCCGCAGTTGCGGCAGGGGGTGGCCGGCCGGGCCGAAGATCACACGGGCGCCGTCGGCCAGGTCGAACGTCGACTGGTGGCACGGGCACAGCACGTGGTGGGTGTGCTGCTCGTACAGGGTGACCGGGCAGCCGACGTGGGTGCAGATCCTGGAGTAGGCCACGATGCCCTCGTGGGACCAGTCCAGCTCCTGCTTGTCCTTGATGTCCTCCGGCTCCAGGCGCACCAGCATCACCGCGGCCTTGGCGATCTCCGACAGGAACTCGTGGGTGCCCTCCTCCAGGCCCTCGGGCTTGGCCATGACCAGGGAGCCGACGGTGATGTCCTCGGGACGCAGCGGCTCGTCGGTGTTCTGGTTGACGAGCAGCTTGCCCGCCGCCCAGGCGGTGTGGCGCAGCTTGTCCTCGGGCAGCGGGCCGAGGTCGCGCAGCAGCACGATGCCGGAGAGCGGCACCACGGCCAGCGCGCCGAACATGGTGTTGCGGATCAGCTTGCGGCGGCCGAGCTGCGACTCCTTGGCGCCCTGGGCGAAGTCGGCGAGGACCTGCGCACGGGTCGGCTCGTCCGCCTCGACCGGGTGGCGCTCGCCGATCAGCTCGTGGTCCGACATCAGCGTGCGGGCCCAGTGGACCGCGCCGGCGCCGATGCAGAACAGGGCGATGCCCAGGGTCATGCCCAGCGAGAAGTTCAGGGCGCTGATCTCACCGAGCGGCCAGATGAAGACGTACTGGTCGATCGGGAAGATCACATAGGAGGCGATGAAGCCGACGGCGGCCAGGATCGAGACCGTGAACAGCAGGGCGACGGTGCGCTCGGAGCGCTTGGCGGCCCGCTCGTCGACGTCCTGGACACGTGGCTCGTGGGGCGGCAGCCCCGGGTCGGCGAACGGGTTCTCCGCCCTGGTCGCCGCCTCGCCGTGGGCGCTCCCGCGCCCTTCCGGCAGGTTCTCGTCTGGCACGTCGTGGGATCCGGTGTGGCTACTCATGACTTCCTGGCCTTGGCGGTACGCGCCGCGACCCACACGGCGACGCCGATCAGAAGAGCGAGGACGATCGTCCACGCGAACATGCCTTCGGCGACCGGGCCGAAACCGCCCAGCTTGAAGCCGCCGGGGGACTTCTCGTCCTCGCCCTGGACGTCGTTGACGTAGGCGATGATCTCCCTCTTCTCCTCCGGCGGCAGCACCGAGTCGGGGAAGACGGGCATGTTCTGCGGGCCGGTCAGCATCGCCTCGTAGATGTGCTTGTCGGAGACACCGTCGAGCGAGGGAGCGTACTTGCCGTTGGTGAGGGCGCCGCCCTCACCGGTGAAGTTGTGGCACTGCGCGCAGTTGGTGCGGAACAGCTCACCGCCCGCGGCGCTGCTCGCGCCCGTGGGGTCGTACTCCTCCTCGGTCGGAATGCTCGGACCGGGGCCCAGCGAGGCGACGTACGCCGCGAGCTGGTCGATCTGCGCCTGCGTGTAGACCTGCGGCTTCTTGGGCGCCTGGGCGCCCGGGGACTGGGCCGGCATACGGCCGGTGCCCACCTGGAAGTCCACGGCCGCGGCGCCGACGCCCACGAGGGTGGGACCGTCACTCGTGCCCTGGCCACCGGTTCCGTGGCAACTGGAGCAGCCGGTGGCGTAGAGCTTTTCGCCCTCCGTGATGGCGAGAGACTGCGAAGCCGAGGTGTCGGCCTTCGCCTCGTCCGCGGGGGCGAACGCGGCGTACAGCCCCCCGGTGGCCGCCAGCGCGAAGAGTAGGACGACGAGCGCCGCCAGCGGATGGCGCCGTCGTGCGGAGAGCTTTTTCACGGATTACCCCGGTGTCAGGATCTTCTGCGTCGATGCTTCTGGCTGTTACTGCCTGATCACTTGATCAGGTAGATGGTGGCGAAGAGGCCGATCCAGACGACATCGACGAAGTGCCAGTAATAGGACACCACGATGGCCGCGGTGGCCTGGTGGTGCGTGAAGCGCCGTGCCATGTACGTCCGGCCGAGGACGAACAGGAAGGCGATCAGGCCGCCCGTCACGTGGAGGCCGTGGAAGCCGGTGGTCAGGTAGAACGCCGACCCGTACGGCCCCGAGGAGATCGAGACCCCCTCGTGGACCAGCTCGGCGTACTCGAAGACCTGGCCGCCGATGAAGACCGCACCCATGACGAACGTGATCACGAACCACAGGCGCAGCCTCTTCACGTCACCGCGCTCGGCGGCGAAGACACCGAGCTGGCAGGTGAGGGAGGAGAGCACCAGGATCGTGGTGTTCGTCACCGCGAACGGGAGGTTCAGGATGTCCGCCCGTTCCGTCCAGTATTCGGCTCCCGTCACCGACCGGAGGGTGAAGTACATCGCGAAGAGGGCCGCGAAGAACATCAGCTCGGAACTCAGCCAGATGATGGTTCCGACGCTGGTGAGGTTCGGCCGGTTGACCGACGGGTGTGCGTGCCCGGTATCTACTGCTGTTGCTGTCGCCACGCCGACATTATGTCGGTCGCTTATCCGGCCCTCGCCCCGGGGGGTCATGTTCGGTGTGTCAACCGCCCATGTCCTGCTCAGACGGCCCATCCCCGGGCCTTCCGGATCCCTGACGCGGGGAGCCGGGACGGAGTAGCATCCGCCAACGACGGCATACGCGGCCCGGGGCCCGCGGCTCCACGGGCCCGCGGACCTCTGAGCCACCCCGAGCCACCCCGAGACGTCCCGAGGGACGTCCCCGAGGACACGGAGGAACCATGCAGCCGACCGCCACGGTGCTGGTCTACAGCGACGACTCCAACACCCGCGAGCAGGTGCGGCTGGCCGCCGGGCGCCGTCCGGCCGCCGACGTGCCGCGGGTCGAGTACGTGGAGTGCGCCACGCTTCCCGCCGTGCTCACGGCCCTGGAGGAGGGCGGTATCGACGTCTGCGTCCTGGACGGCGAGGCGGTGCCCGCCGGCGGGATGGGCGTGTGCCGCCAGATCAAGGACGAGATCTTCGACTGCCCGCCCGTCCTGCTGCTGATCGGCCGCCCGCAGGACGCCTGGCTGGCCACCTGGAGCCGGGCGGAGGCCGCCGTTCCGCATCCGGTGGACCCGGTGCTCCTGGCCGACGCCCTGGCCGGGCTGCTGCGCCGCGGCGCGCACGCGGCCGCCTGAGGTCCCGCACCCGGAAGGGGCGAGGGCCGCCGCCCCTTCCGGGTGCCTCTTCCGGACGGCCTTCCGCTCCTTCCGGGTCCTCCCGGCCGGTCAGCTCAGGGCGCTGCCCCGGCGCCACTGCTCCCAGGAGAGGTTCCAGTCGCCGAGGCCGTTGCCGAAGGCCGGCATCCTCGGCCCGTCCCCTCCCACGTGCCGGACGATGTCGCCCTGGCGGACGGTGTCGAAGAACCAGCGGGCGTTCTCGACGCTCATGCCCGTGCAGCCGTGGCTGACGTTCTCCCTGCCGTGGTGCGCCGCCGACCAGGGCGCGGCGTGGACGAACTCGCCGCTGTCGGTGAGCCGCACGGCCCACTGGACGTTCAGGTCGTAGGACTCGGCGCTGCCCGCGGGGATGCCGATGCTGGTGCCGGTCATACGTACGGCGGCCTGCCGGCCGAGCACCACCTTGACGCCCTCGCGGGTGCGGAACCCGGGCTTGCCGGTGGTGACCGGGATGGTCCGGACGGTCTTCCCGTTCCTCCGGAGGGTCATCTCCGTCCTGTCGATGTCGACGACGGCCTCGACACGGTCGCCGGTGCGGATACGCACCGGTTCCGTCCTCCCGCCGCGCAGTCCCTCCCTGATCCACACGCCCTCCAGGGCGCCGCGCACCTCGACGGTGGCGTGCGCGGGCCAGTAGGAGCGGGGCCGGTAGTGGAGGGTGCGGTCGTCCATCCAGCGCCAGGCCCCCTCGACGGCGGACGAGGACTCCACCGTCAGCGCGCGTTCCACGATCGCCCGCTGACGGGCGTCCCCGACCGGGCGGCTGAGTTCGGCGATGATGGGCTGGCCGACGCCGTAGGTGCCGCTGTCCGGCCCGAGGTCCACCTCCAGCCTCTTGCCACCGCTCGCCGGCCGGGTGGTGAACTCGGCGGTACGGCGGCCCGGGGAGCCGTCGCCGCGCTCGGTGCTGACGACGACGGTGTAGCGCATGGCCCCGGCCGGCGGGGTGTCGCTGCGCCAGCGGGAGCCGTCGGCGGTCAGCCCGCCCTCCAGGCGGCGGCCCGCCGAGTCGACCGCGCGGACGTCCGTGATGCGGCTGCCGTCGCGGGCTGTGATCTCCAGGGGGTCGTCCGGGTCCGCGGCACGGCCGTCCTCGCCTGCGTTCAGCGAGACGTGCGCGGTGGCGTCGTAGGGGGCCGCGTCCTGAGGCCGCTCGCCGCTGCCGCACGCGGCGGGTCCCACCGCGAGCGGCGCGAGTATCAGGAAGCAGATCATTGCCGTCCTGCGTGATCCACGACTCATGCTGCCACGGTAGGAACGCTGCTCGGAACGGACGAGCCGGATGCGTGCGAACGGGTCATCTCCGGAGCGTGTCCGGAGATGACCCGTTCGTGAGGGGTAGGACTACTGGTTCCCTACCGGTTCACTGGTTCTGGTTCTCGCCGTGGTAGTACTCAAGGACCCAGCCGAAGAGTCCGATGAGCAGCAGCGGCGCGGAGATGTAGACCAGCCACCAGCCGATGGCCACGCCGAGGAAGGTGAACGCCCCGCCCACGGCCAGGACGAGCGGCTGCCAGCTGTGCGGGCTGAAGAAGCCCAGTTCGCCGGCGTCGTCGGCGACGTCCGCGTCCTTGTTGTCCTGCGCCCCGGTGTCCACCCGCCTGGCGGTGAAGGCCAGGTAGTAGCCGACCATGATCGACAGGCCGAAGGCCATGAAGAGCGCGGTGGTGCCGACCGGCTCCTTGGCCCAGAAGCCGTAGATCACGGCGACGGCCAGGATGAAGACCGACAGCCAGATGAACATGCGTCCCTGGATCTTCACTTGCCGGCCTCCTTGGCACCGGAGAGGACCGGGCCCTCGGGACCCCCGGTGTTCTCGAGCTGGTCGATGGCCGCGATCTCCGGGTGGTGCAGGTCGAACGCGGGGGACTCGGAACGGATCCGCGGCAGGGAGACGAAGTTGTGCCGCGGCGGCGGGCAGGAGGTCGCCCACTCCAGCGAGCGGCCGTAGCCCCACGGGTCGTCCACGGTGACCTTCGGCGCGTACTTCGCCGTCTTCCAGACGTTGTAGAAGAACGGCAGGATCGACATGCCCAGCAGGAACGAGCTGATCGTCGAGAAGGTGTTCAGCGCGGTGTAGCCGTCGGCCGCCAGGTAGTCGGAGTACCGGCGCGGCATGCCCTCGGCGCCCAGCCAGTGCTGGACCAGGAAGGTGCCGTGGAAGCCGATGAAAAGCGTCCAGAAGGTGATCTTGCCGAGCCGCTCGTCGAGCATCTTCCCGGTGAACTTCGGCCACCAGAAGTGGAAGCCGGCGAACATCGCGAAGACGACCGTGCCGAAGACCACGTAGTGGAAGTGCGCCACCACGAAGTAGCTGTCGGAGACGTGGAAGTCCAGCGGCGGGGAGGCCAGGATGACGCCGGTGAGCCCGCCGAAGAGGAAGGTGATCAGGAAGCCGATCGTCCACAGCATCGGCGTCTCGAAGCTGAGTGAGCCCTTCCACATGGTGCCCAGCCAGTTGAAGAACTTCACGCCGGTGGGCACCGCGATCAGGAACGTCATGAAGGCGAAGAACGGAAGCAGCACACCGCCGGTGACGTACATGTGGTGCGCCCACACGGTGACCGACAGGCCCGCGATCGCGATCGTCGCGGCCACCAGGCCGATGTAGCCGAAGATCGGCTTGCGGCTGAAGACCGGGATGACCTCGGAGACGATGCCGAAGAACGGCAGCGCGATGATGTAGACCTCGGGGTGGCCGAAGAACCAGAACAGGTGCTGCCACAGCAGCGCGCCGCCGTTGGACGGGTCGAAGATGTGCGAGCCGAACTTGCGGTCGGACTCCAGGGCGAAGAGCGCGGCGGCCAGCACCGGGAAGGCGAGCAGGACCAGCACACCGGTCAGCAGCACGTTCCAGGTGAAGATCGGCATCCGGAACATCGTCATGCCGGGGGCGCGCATGCAGATGATCGTGGTGATGAAGTTGACCGCGCCCAGGATCGTGCCGAAGCCGGAGAAGGCCAGGCCCATGATCCACATGTCGCCGCCGACACCGGGGCTGTGGACCACGTCGCTCAGCGGGGTGTAGGCGAACCAGCCGAAGCTCGCGGCGCCGTCGGGGGTCAGGAAGCCGCCCACCGCGATCAGCGAGCCGAAGAGGTAGAGCCAGTAGGCGAACATGTTCAGCCGCGGGAACGCCACGTCGGGCGCGCCGATCTGCAGCGGCATGATCCAGTTCGCGAAGCCGGCGAACAGCGGGGTGGCGAACATCAGCAGCATGATCGTGCCGTGCATGGTGAACGCCTGGTTGAACTGCTCGTTCGACATGACCTGCAGGCCCGGACGGGCCAGCTCGGCACGCATGACCAGTGCCAGTACGCCACCGACGCAGAAGAAGAAGAACGAGGTGACCAGGTAGAGCGTGCCGATCGTCTTGTGGTCGGTGGTGGTCAGCCACTGGATCACGCGGTTGCCGCGCCGGTCGCGGCGCGGGGTCGCGGGGGTCGCCGCCGGCTGGTCCGACGTTGCGGCGGCACCCCGGGATTCGTTGAGGATGCTCACGGGTTACTGGCCTTCTCGTTCTTGGCGGGCTCCGCCCGCCGGGAGGTATCCGGTCTGGCCCTTCTCCGCCAGTTCCTCCAGGTGCTGCTGGTAGCGCTCCGGGGAGACGACCTTCACGTTGAACAGCATCCGGGCGTGGTCGACGCCGCACAGCTCGGCGCACTTGCCCAGGAAGGTGCCCTCCTTCTCGGGGGTCACCTCGAACTGGTTGGTGTGACCGGGGATGACGTCCTGCTTGAACAGGAACGGCACGACCCAGAAGGAGTGGATGACGTCGCGGGAGGTCAGGATGAACCGGACCCTCTCGCCCTTGGGCAGCCACAGCGTCGGGCCTGGGTTGCCGGTCTGCGGGTTCCTGTCGGCCGGTGTGCCCGCCACGTAGACGCCCTCGGCGCCCTCGGGGACGGCCTCCAGCATGGACTCGGGGATGCCCTCGAGTTCGATGGAGTCCAGGTTGGACGTGGAGGCGTCGCCGTCCACGTCCTCCAGGTAGTTGAAGCCCCAGCTCCACTGGTAGCCGACCACGTTGATCACGTGGTCCGGCTTCTCGGAAAGCTCCAGGAGCTTGGTCTCGTCACGGGCCGTGAAGTAGAAGAGCACCGAGATGATGATGAGCGGAACCACCGTGTACAGCGCCTCGATGGGCATGTTGTACCGGGTCTGCGGAGGTACCTCGACCTTGGTCCTGGTGCGCCGGTAGACGATGACGCACCACAGGATCAGGCCCCATACCAGGACACCGACCGCGAGCGCTGCCGCCCACGAGCCCTGCCACAGGGAGAGGATCCGCGGCGCCTCCTCCGTGACCGGGGTGGGCATGCCGAGGCGGGGGAAGTCCTTGTATGTGCAACCGGTGGCGGTCGCCAGGACCAGGCCCGCAGCAAGCGCCTGCGGCAGCTTCCGCCGCATCGGGCGCCGCGACGAGCGGTCGGAGCCGTTGGGACTCACGTAGCGCCTTCCCGAGAGTCTCGCCCGCTCGGCCCGGGCTCGGCCGTGTGTGGTCGGGCGCCGGCCCTGGCACGGGCAGGGGTTTGGATGTTTATGCGGAGCAAACCCTACTGGACGCTATTTGGGGTCGCGCGGGGAGGGTGCCCAACGCGCCGCGCGGCCCTCCGATGGGGTGGAACCGGGGCGGGACCGGGCCGGAACGACGGCCTCCGCGACCTCGGCGGCCCCTGCGGCGCACGGGGCCGCGGGCGCGTTAGCGTGCCGGTGTGCCCTACTTCGACGCAGCCTCCTCGCTCCCCCTCCACCCCGTGGCCCGCCAGGCTCTGCTCGCCGCGCTCGACGAGGGCTGGGCCGACCCCACCCGGCTCCACCGGGAGGGCCGGCGGGCCCGGCTGCTGCTGGACGCGGCGCGCGAGGCGGCGGCCGGCGCGGTGGGATGCCGCCCGGACGAGCTGGTCTTCACCCCGTCGGGCACCCGCTCCCTGCACACCGGCATCGCGGGCGCGCTCGCCGGGAGGCGGCGGGCCGGCCGTGCCCTGGTGGTCTCCGCGGTGGAGCACTCCGCCGTGCTCCACGCCGCCGGGGCCCACGAGGCCGGCGGGGGGACGGTGGTCCGGGTGCCGGTGGACCGCACCGGGCGGGTGGACGCGGCGGCCTTCGGCGCGGCGCTGCGGGAGGACGGCTCCCCCGGGGGAGGGACGGCGCTGGCCTGCCTGCAGTCCGCCAACCACGAGGTGGGCACCGAGCAGCCGGTGGAGGAGGCGGCCGAGGCCTGCGCCGAGGCCGGGGTGCCGCTGCTGGTGGACGCCGCCCAGTCGCTGGCGTGGGGCCCGGTACCCGGACGGTGGTCGCTGCTGGCGGCCAGTGCGCACAAGTGGGGCGGACCGGGCGGGGTCGGTCTGCTGGCGGTGCGCAAGGGGGTGCGGTTCGCCCCGCCGGCTCCGGTGGACGAGCGGGAGGCGGGGCGCTCCCCCGGCTTCGCCGACCTCCCGGCGATCGTCGCGGCGGCGGCCTCGCTGCGGGCGGTGCGGGCCGAGGCCGACGCCGAGGCGGCGCGGCTGCGCGCGCTGGTGGACCGCGTGCGTGCCGAGGTGCCCGCACTGGTGCCGGACGTGGAGGTGGTGGGCGATCCGGTGCGCCGGCTGCCTCACATGGTGACGTTCTCCTGCCTGTACGTGGACGGCGAGGCGCTGCTCCATGCTCTGGACCGGGCGGGTTTCTCGGTCTCCTCCGGCTCCTCGTGCACCTCCGGCACGCTGGTCCCCAGCCATGTGCTGCGTGCGATGGGGGTGCTCTCGGAGGGCAACGTCCGGGTGTCGCTGCCGCCGGGCACGGCCGGGGCGGACGTCGACGCCTTCCTGGCGGTGCTGCCGGGCGCGGTGCGGGAGGTGCGCGACCGGCTCCGGGCGCCCTCGGCCGTCCCGTCCCCCCCGCCGCCCGCCTCGGAACCCCCGGGCCCTCCGGC
>NZ_JBXUOY010000097.1:0-16931 GCF_057196705.1 Streptomyces sp. ATLC9
ACCGGGACTCGTCCCGGCACCGCGCCACGAAGCAGGAACCCACCCGACACCGCAGCCTTCAACGGCACGGCAAGCGGGAATCACCGTCCTTCAGGGCAGCGAGGATGTCAATACGCCGACCTGCACGTGCACTCCCGGTACAGCAGGGCGTGCAGCCGCAACAGCGATCTGCCGCACCTGGCCCGGTGAGCTCGGCGCAAGGGGATCACCGTGCTGGGCACCGGCGACTTCCTCCACCCCGTGTGGGCGCAGGTGCTGCGCGAGTCGCTGGTACCCGCGGAGCCGGGCCTGTTCCGGCTGCGCGACGACCTCGACCGCGAGGTGCTGGAGGACCTGCCGCCGGCCTGCCGCGGCCCGCTGCGCTTCCTGCTCCAGGTCGAGGTCGCCACCGACTACCGGCGCGGCGGCCGGGGCCGCAGGATCCACCACCTGTGCTACGCACCGGACTTTGACGCGGGCGGGCGCCTGGCCCGCGCCCTGTCCCCGTACGGCGACCTCGCCTCGGACGGGCGGCCCGCCCTGGCGATGGACTCCCGCGATCTGCTGGAGGCCGTCCTCTCCTGCGGCGAGGGCTCCTACCTGGTCCCGGCGCACGCCTGGACGCCCTGGTTCGGCGTCCTCGGCTCGAAGTCCGGCTTCGACGGCGTGGACGAGTGCTACGGCGACCTGGCCGGGCACGTCTTCGCCCTGGAGACGGGCCTGTCCTCGGACCCGGAGATGAACTGGCGGGTCTCCTCCCTGGACCGCCTCCGGCTGGTCAGCCATTCGGACGCGCATTCCCCACCCGCTCTGGGCCGCAACGCCACCGTGTTCGACACCGAGGTGGACTACTTCGCGATCCGCCACGCCCTGGAGACCGGTCAGGGCTATGCCGGCACCGTGGACATGTACCCGGAGGCGGGCAAGTACCACCTGGACGGCCACCGTGCCTGCGGAGTGCGGCTGGAGCCTGCCGAGACCAGGGAGCGCGGCGGCAGGTGCCCGGTGTGCGGCGGGAAACCGACCGTCGGCGTGCTCCACCGGGTCGAGGAACTGGCCGACCGCGCCCCCGGGCGGAGGCCGTCCACCGGCGGGGAGGCCCTGAAGATCGTGCCGCTGCCGGAGATCGCGGGCGAGGTCCTCGGTGTCGGGCCGAAGACCAGGACCGTCGGACGTGCCCTGGAGAGCCTGACCGCCGCGCTGGGACCCGAGCTGCCGCTGCTGCTCCAGGCGCCGGTGAACCGGTTGCGCGAGGCGGGCGAGCCGGAGACGGCCGAGGCGGTCGAGCGGCTGCGCGCCCACCGGGTGCGGCGCGAACCCGGCTACGACGGCCGGTACGGCTCGGTCTCGCTGTTCGGCCCCGAGGACGCCGGGGAGCCGCGGGCGCCGGAAGGGTCGCTGGAGCCGGAAGGGCCCGGGGAGGGGCCCGCGCCGGTGGGCGGGGCGGGCCGGTAGGGCGCGGCGGCGCACACCACCCCGTTCCCGGACGCATACCGCCGCGGCCGGCGGGTACCCCGGCGGCGCACCGATCCCCACAGCACGGGAGGCGGCCGATGCTCCCCCGGACACTGAGAATTCCCACCGACGCGGGAGCCGCCCTGGCCGGGGACCTCACCGTGCCCGACGGGGCCCGCGGCGTCGTGGCCTTCGCCCACGGCAGCGGCAGCTCCCGGCACAGCCCGCGCAACCGGGCCGTGGCCGGGGTCCTGCAGGACGCCGGGCTGGGCACGCTCCTGTTCGACCTGCTCACCGAGGACGAGGAGCGGACGGACACGGTCACCGCCGAGTACCGCTTCGACATCCCCCTCCTCGCGCGGCGCCTGGTGGCGGCGGTCGACTGGCTCGGCGGCCGTCCGGGCACCGCCCGGCTGCCGATCGGCCTGTTCGGGGCCAGCACCGGTGCCGCGGCGGCCCTGGTGGCCGCGGCCGAGCAGCCCGACCGGGTGCGGGCCGTGGTCTCCCGGGGCGGCAGGCCCGACCTCGCGGGCGGCGCACTGGACCGGGTCACCGCGCCCGTCCTGCTGATCGTCGGCGGCGAGGACCACGAGGTGCTGCGGCTGAACGAGCAGGCCGCCTCGCGGCTGTCGGCCCCGTGCACGGTGCACGTGGTCCCCGGCGCCACCCATCTGTTCGAGGAGCCCGGCACCCTCGACCAGGCCGCCGCCGCGGCCCGCGACTGGTTCGTCCGGATGGCCGGGCGGACGGTGCCCCGGTGACCCGTCCCGCCGCCCTACCACTGCCGCACCGGTCTCCGCGCGGCAGGTCCGCCGGAAGCGAAGGGAGACAGGTCATGCGCTTCCACGACCGCACGCAGGCGGGCCGGATGCTCGCCGAGCCGCTGCGCGGCCTCCAGCGCTCCGGAGAGATCGGCGACCCGCTGGTACTGGCCCTGCCCCGGGGCGGGGTTCCCGTCGGCGAGGAGGTCGCCCGCGCGCTGCACGCGCCGCTGGACGTACTGGTCGCCCGCAAGATCGGCGCGCCGTTCAACCCGGAGTTCGGCATCGGGGCCGTGGCGGGCGAGGGACCGCCGCTGTTCGACGAGCAGTCCCTGCGGATGCTCGGCCTGACGGCCGGGGACCTGGCCGGGCAGGTCGAGCGGGAGCGGGCGGAGCTGCGCCGCCGCGAGCACCTGTACCGCGGCGGCCGTCCCGCCCCGAAGCTGCGGGGCCGCACGGTGATCGTCGTCGACGACGGGCTGGCCACCGGCGTCACCGCGCGCGCCGCGCTGCACGCCGCCCGCGTCCTGGAGCCGAAGGCGCTGGTCCTGGCCGTCCCGGTCTCCTCCGTGCGGGCGGCCGCGGCGATGGAGCGGGTCGCCGACCGCCTGGTGTGCCTGGAGACGCCGCCGTCCTTCCAGGGGGTGGGGCAGTGGTACGAGGACTTCCACCAGGTCGGCGACGAGGAGGTGGTCACCGCCCTGAGGGCCTCGGCCGCCGCGCGGTGAGGGCATGGCGGCCCGGGGCCCGGGGGCCGTCTCAGGCCGCGTCGAGGCCCAGGTCGGGCCCGAAGGACTCGTAGTGGACGCGGGAGGCGGGGACACCGCGCTCCAGCAGCTGGGTACGCACCGAGCGCATGAACGGCACCGGCCCGCACAGGTAGGCTCTGACCCCTTCGGGGATCTCGACGCCGGACAGGTCGACCAGTCCGGTGCGTTCGGCCGGCCACTCGCCCTCGGGGTGCTCATACCAGACGTGGAGGGCGGCGTCGGGCAGCTTGGCGGTGAGCTGCTCCATCCGCTCACGAAAGGCGTGGGAGGGCCGGGTGCGGTCGCCGTGCACCACGATGGTGCGGCGCGGGGAGCCGGTGGCGGCCAGATGGGCCAGCATGCCGACCATCGGGGTGCAGCCGATGCCCGCCGAGGCGAGCAGGACCGGCCCGTCGCCGTCGTCCAGCGCCACGTCGCCGAAGGGCGCGCCGACGGTGAGCACATCGCCCTCGCGGACGTTCTCGTGCAGCCAGTTGGAGACCTCGCCGGCCGGGTCGCCGCCGACGCGCTTGACCGATATCCAGCGGTCGTCGCAGTCGGGGGCGCAGGAGAGGCTGTACTGGCGGATCTGCCGCGCCCCGTCGGGCAGGGCGACCTGGACGGAGACGTACTGCCCCGGCCGGAAGGACGGCACGGGACCGCCTTCGGCCGGGCGCAGCACGAAGGTCGCCACCTCGGCGGTCTCCTCCCTGCGGCCGGTCACCCTCCAGGGCCGCCACACGTCCCCGTCGCCGACGCCGCTCGCCGCGTACAGCCGTGCCTCCATGGCGATCAGGGCTCCGGCCATCAGCCAGTACACCTCGTCCCACGCCTCGGCCACCTCGGGGGTGACCGCATCCCCCAGGACCTCGGCGAGGGCGTCGAACAGGTGGCGGTGGACGATCGTGTACTGGTCGGCGGTGATGCCCAGGGACGCGTGCTTGTGGGCGATGCGGGCCGGCATCGCGTCGGGTCGCCGGTCGGGGTGCTCCAGCAGCATGGCGGCGAAGACGGCGATGGAGCCCGCCAGGGCGCGACTCTGGGTGCCGTTGGCCTGGTCGCCCCGGTTGAACAGGTCGCGCGGCAGCTCGGGGTGGGCGGCGAACATCCTGCGGTAGAAGACCGGGGTGATGTCGCCGATGGCGGCACCGATGGCCGGCAGGGTGGCGCGTACGACGGCGGTGGACTTCTCGGACAGCATCACTGTCTCCTTAATTCTCACCTTAGATGCGAATTTCAGGGCGCGCGGAACCACTCCACGGCACCTCGGTCGGTTCGCGGCCGGGCCGGACACGGGTCGGGGCCGGGCGGCTACGAGGGGGGCGGTGGCCCGGTGAGCAGACGGAGCATCACGGGCGCGACCGGTCCGCCCACCAGGTCCCGCACCGTCAGCGGGTCGAGCGCCGCGTAGAACGCCTCCTGGGCCTCGTACAGCGCGGACCGCAGGCGGCACGCGCCCCGCAGCGGGCACGGCGCGGACGGGTCCTCGCAGCCCACCACGTCACCGGTGCCCTCCAGTTGCCGGACGAGCCGGCCGACGGAGGCATCCCGGCCACCGGAGGTCAGCTCCAGTCCGCCGCCCCTGCCCCGCCGGGCCTCCAGCACGCCCATGTACTGGAGGCGGCTCACCACCTTGGACACGTGCGTGTAAGGCGCGGCCACCGATTCGGCGACCTCCCGGGTGGTGGGGACCTCGCCCTCGCCCATCACTGCCAGGCGCATCACCACGCGCAGCGCCAGATCGGTGAACTTCGTCAGCCGCATGCCATGAAGGTATCAACATGCATCTGTGATGCGTATTCAGGGGGTGCGTGGAGGCCCGGTTCAGGACACACGCAGCCGTACCGGCGCCGGACCGTCCCAGGGCCGCGGCAGCGGTCCGCCCCGGCCCGGCGTGATCGACCCCAGTACACGGGCGTGGCGCGCACCGGTGCAGGCCGGGACCGTACCGGGCAGACCGAGGACGGTGAGGAAGCCCAGCAGCGCGAAGGCGTACGCCTCCTTGGCGCCGGAGGGCAGGCCGAGTCCGTCGGAGACGCGCACCGGAACCCCGTCCAGGGCGCGGGCGAGCCGGGCCAGCAGCACGGGGTTGCGGGTGCCGCCGCCCGAGGCGATCACCTCGGTGCCGCCGGCCGCCCGTACGGCGCCGGCGACGGTGCGGGCCGTCAGCTCGGTGAGGGTGGCCAGCACGTCCTCGGCCGGCAGTTGTCCGAAGCCGGCCAGGGCGGTGCGCAGATAGGCGGCGTTGAACAGCTCCCGACCGGTGGTCTTCGGCGCGGACCGGGCGTAGTACGGCTCGGCCAGCAGGCTGTCCAGCAGCGGCCGGCGGACGGTGCCCGCGGCGGCCAGCGCGCCGTCCGCGTCGTGATCGGCCCGGCCCCCGGTCAGCTCCCGCACGGCCGTGTCGAGCAGTACGTTGGCGGGACCCGTGTCGTACGCCAGCGGGCCGCCCTCCCCGTGCGCCACCGTGATGTTGGCGATACCGCCCAGGTTGAGGGCGACGGGCGTACCCGGCCGGCCGCGCAGCCACATCACGTCCAGGGCGCTCACCAGCGGCGCGCCCTGCCCTCCGGCGGCCACGTCGCGCGGGCGCAGGTCGGAGACGACCGTGCGGCCGGTGCGCTCGGCGATCCAGGCGGGCTGGCCGAGCTGGAGGGTGCCGCGGGCCCGGCCGCCCTCCGTCCAGTGGTAGACGGTCTGCCCGTGCGAGACGATCAAATCCGCTGCTCCCAAGCACAGCTCGCGGTCGGCACGGTCGGCCGCCGCCGCGAGCGCCTGCCCGAGGAGGGTGTCGAGCCGGCAGACCGCTGCCATGGTGGTGGACGACGGTGGGAGCGCCGCGAGCAGTTCGCGGCGCAGCCCGCCGGGGAAGGCGCACTCGAGGTCGCCCAGCGGCGTCAGGACGACCGCGTCACCCTCGACCTCCAGATCGGCGGCCGCCGCGTCGATCGCGTCGCAGGACGTCCCCGACATCAGCCCGATCACCCTCATGCCCGTGCCCTCCGTCCTCTCCGTACCGTCCTCGCCGGTGCGCGACCTTCGCGACCTTCGCGCCGTCCGCGCCCGGTCAGTCCCGCAGTGCGCGCCGGTGGTCGTCGCCGCGCAGCGTGAGCAGCGCCGGCAGGCCCACCGCGCAGACGGCCGCCACGTACAGCGCGGGGATGTCGGCGTTGCCGGTGCGCTTGATCAGCTCGGTGATGATGAGTCCGGCCGATCCCGAGAACACCGCGTTGGACAGCGAGTACGCCAGCCCCAGCCCGGTGTAGCGGGCGGTGGTGGGGAACATCTCGGCGAGCATCGCCGGGCCGGGTCCTGCCAGCAGCCCCACCGCCGCGCCGGCCGCGAACACCGCCGCCGCCCTGGCCGCCGGGGAGGCGCCCGGGTCCTGGAGGAGGTTGAGCAGGGGCAGGGCGAGGACGATCAGCGCGGCCGTACCGGCGACCATCACGGCCCGCCGTCCGACCCGGTCGCTGAGCGCCCCGGCGGGGAGGATGGCCAGCGCGAAACCCGCGTTGGCCACGACCGTGGCCAGCAGCGCCTGCTGGAAGGAGGCCCCCAGGGTGCTCTGGAGGTAGGAGGGCATCACGACGAGGAAGGTGTATCCGGCCGCGGACCAGCCCATCAGACGGCCGATTCCCAGTGCGACGGCCCGCCGGGTCGCGGCGGCGGACGGTGGGGAGGCCCCGGCGGGCGCGGGCTCCGCGCCGGACACGCGGCGGAAGGAGGGCGTCTCCTCCAGCCGCAGCCGCAGCCACAGCGCGGCCAGCCCCATCGGCACGGCCAGCAGGAACGGCAGCCGCCAGCCCCACTCGTGGAGGGCCGCCTCGCCCAGTGCCGCGGCCAGCAGGGCGGCCAGGCCGGCGCCGGCGAGCAGGCCGAGCGCCACCGTGAACGACTGCCACGCTCCGTACAGCCCGCGCCGGCCGGGCGGCGCGAACTCCGTCATCACCGACACCGCGCCGCCGAACTCCCCGCCCGCCGACAGCCCCTGGAGGACGCGGGCGAGGGTGAGCAGCCACGGCGCGGCCGCGCCCACGGTGGCGTACGTCGGCAGCAGGCCGATGGCCGCCGTGGCGGCGGTCATCAGCGAGACCACCAGGATCAGGGTGGGGCGGCGGCCGATCCGGTCGCCGATCCGGCCGAACAGGGCCGCCCCCGCCGGGCGGAAGAAGAAGGCCAGGGCGAAGGAGGCGTAGGTCTTCACCAGGGCCTCGACGTCGCTTCCGCCCTCGGGGGTGAAGAACCGCGCGGCGATGACCGTCGCGAAGTAGCCGTAGACCCCGAACTCGTACCACTCGATGAAGTTGCCGACCGATCCCGCCACCAGCGCGCGCCGTGACGCGGGCGGCGCGCCCCTCCCCTTCCCGGCCCTGCCGTCCTCGGGCTCTCCGCCCCTGGTCTCCGCGGTCGCCGTCATCGTCCCGTCCTCCCGGTCCGCCGGTGCGTGCCCTGCCGGGTCCCGCCGCGGGTGTCACGCCCAGTCATGCCCCGCCGGCGGAGAGGAGATCTCCGGAACCCGGACTTTATTGTCGGGAGCACGCCACGTCACTCGCGCCGTGACGCCCCGGCGCGTCGGCCGGGCGGGTGGCGGCTGTGCGCCGGTCGGAGCCCGGCCGCCGCGTCGCGGACGGGCCGCCGGGTGCCCGCCGCCATCCTTGCGGCTGACCCACCCAGCGGACGACCGGCGGAAGGGACACATGCCATGAGCGTGTGCGAGGTATGCGGCAACGACTACGAGATGGCCTTCGAAGTGCGCGCGGCGGGCGCCGTCCACGTCTTCGACAGCCTGGAGTGCGCGGCACACCGGATGGCGCCCATCTGCGAGAACTGCCAGTGCCGCATCCTGGGCCACGGCTCGCAGTCGGCCGACGGCCGGTTCTTCTGCTCCGCCCACTGCGCGCGGACGCAGGGGCACGCGGAGCTGGTCGACCACGGCTGAGCGGCCCGGCGGCCGGCCCGTACCCCCGGCGCGGGTCCGGTGTGAGACCGTGGCGACGTGAGACATGACCTCGTGACGACCGTGCCGCGGACCCTGCCGGGAGCGGCTGCCGGAGGTGGCCGGGCATGAGGCTCACCGTGCTGGGCGGCGGCGGGTTCCGGGTGCCGCTGGTGCACCGGGCGCTGCTGGAGGACACGGGGGACCGGGCCGGCCGCGTCACCGAACTCGTCCTGTACGACACCGACCGCGCCCGGCTGGACGCGATCGGCGCGGTCCTCGCCCACCAGCGCGGGAGGCACACCGGCCCCGCCCCCGCGCTGCGCGCCACCACCGACCTCGACGAGGCGCTGCGCGGCGCCGACTTCGTCTTCTCCGCCATCCGGGTCGGAGGCCTGGCCGGCCGGGTGCGTGACGAGCGGATCCCGCTGGCCGAAGGGGTGCTGGGACAGGAGACGGTGGGCGCGGGAGGCGTGCTGTACGGCCTGCGCACCCTGCCGGTGGCCGTACGCGTCGCCGAGCGGATCGCCGAACTCGCCCCCGGGGCGTGGACCATCAATTTCACCAACCCGGCGGGGATGGTGACCGAGGCGATGGCCGCCGTCCTGCGCGAGCGCGGCCTGGGCGAGCGCGTCATCGGCATCTGCGACTCGCCCGTCGGCCTGTGCCGCCGCGCCGCGCGCGCCCTGGGCGCCGACCCGGACCGCGCCGGCTACGACTACGTGGGCCTGAACCACCTGGGCTGGCTGCGCCGGATCACGGTGGACGGCCGCGACCGGCTGCCCGAGCTGCTGGCCGACCCGGCCGCGCTCGCCTCCTTCGAGGAGGGCAGGCTGTTCGGGACCGACTGGCTGCGGGCGCTGGGCGCGCTGCCCAACGAGTACCTGCACCACTACTACTTCAACCGCGAGGCGGTCGCCGCCGTCCGCGGGGCCGGACAGACGCGCGGGGAGTTCCTGCGCGGCCAGCAGTCCCGCTTCTACGAGCGGGCACGGCCGGACGACCCGGCGCGGGCGTACCGCGAGTGGGAGCGCACCCGGCGCGAGCGCGAGGAGACCTATCTGGCCGAGAGCCGCGAGGCCTCCGGCGGCTGGGAACGCGACAGCTGCGATCTGGAGGGCGGGGGCTACGACCGGGTGGCGCTGGCCCTGATGCGGGCGATCGCCCGGGACGAGCGCACCACGCTGATCCTGAACATCCCCGGCCGCGGCGCCGTACCCGGGCTGGACGGGGACGCGGTGGTCGAGGTGCCGTGCCTGGTGGACGCCTCCGGCGCGCGCCCGCTGGCGGCCGGCGCCGTGGCGGCCGACCAGCTCGGGCTGATGCTCACGCTCAAGGCCGTCGAGCGGGCCACGATCGAGGCGGCGCGCACCGGTTCGCGCCGGGCGGCGCTGCGGGCACTGGCACTGCACCCGCTGGTGGACTCGGTCGGGGTCGCCGGGCGGATCCTGGACGCGGCGGGCGGGTTCGGCTGACCCGCCGGAAGCGGGCCGTGCGCAGGGTGCGGGGATGCCCGGCCCGGACGGGGGTACGCAGTGCCGGGTCCGATGTCGTACGACCCGAAAGTGGGACCCGGTGAGTGAGTACGAACGTTCCCGCACCATGCCCGCCCTGCCAGAGCTGGTCTTCGACCAGGTCAGCGATCTGGAGCGGCTGGACCGCTGGCTTCCGTCGGACCTCCACGCCCATGTGGAGGACCCTCCGGCCGTGACCGTGCACGAGGACCGCACCGGGCACGACGTCCGGGCGCTGTTCCGCACCCGGCCCGAGCAGTTCCGGGCGGAGTGGGGCACCCGCGACGAGGGTGCGTACGCGGGCTGGCTGCAGGTGGCGGGCATCGGCAGCGGCGCCAGCGAGGTGACCGTGCACCTGTCCTTCTTCGACGAGAGCCACGCGCCCCCGCGGGAGGAGATCGACACCTCCCTCGACCGGAGCCTGGACAGGCTGGCCGAGGAGGTGCGGATGCGCGTCGAGGACGCGGGCTGAGGCGCGGGCCGGGGCGCACGGGTAGACCTTCCCCATGGCCCCAACCCAACAGGATCTGTACACCGCCCAGGCCCGCTCCCTGCACGGCACCGGCCGGGTGGACGTGTCCGGGAGAGCCGGCCTTCCGGTCGGCGCCCCCGGTGAGCTGGGCGGCAGCGGGCGGGGGTACGACCCCGAGCAGCTGTACGCGGCCGCGCTGGCCACCTGTCTGCACCAGGCGCTGGTCATCGCGGCCACCGAGACCGGCGTGGACCCCTCCGGCAGCGAGGTGACCGCCCGCGTCCGGCTCAGCAACGGCGGCGCCCAGCACTACCGCTTCGACTCCACCGCCGATGTCTCACTGCCCTCCGCCGAGGGGGACCGGCGCAGCCGTGTCATCGAGCAGGCCCTGCGCATCTGCCCGATCAGCGACCAGCTCGATCCCCCTCCGGTGTGACCTCGACGACGATCGTCTCGATGTAGTCCAGGGAGCCGTCGGCGCCCAGCTTCAGGATGGGAATCGCCTTGCTCTCCCGGTTTCCGTCGCCGTCGAACGACAGCGGGCCGGTCGCTCCCCGTATCTTCTTGGCCCCGTGCATCCTGCGGAACATGCGGCCGACGTCCCTGCCGGTCATTCCGCCGCCCCCGAAACTGGCCAACCGGACCGCCTCGACCGCGACCAGCGCCGCGTCGTGCGCCATCATCGCCTGGCCGTCCTCGTGCGACTCGGGCGGGAACCACTCCTTCAGTCCGGACAGGAATGCCTTCCGCAGTTCTCCGGGCACGATGTCGGGCCGGTGCTCCCACATCAGGGGATGCGCCAGGGCGGTGTAGTACACGTCGATCCCGCGGTCGGCGGCCTCCCTGGCCTGCTCCCGCGTCAGATTGGACGTGTCGTCCCCGGTCACCAGGGTGAAGTCCCACTCCTCCAGGCACGTCCGCCGGGACGCCGCCCTGAGGAAGTGGCCCAGATGCTGTCCGCGGCCGGCGAAGTAGACCACGTCGGACCGGTGGAGGCACAACTGGTCCATCATCAGGTGCAGCTCGTTCCGCCAGCTCCCGGGGACCGACGAGTCGAACTCCTGGGCCCGGGCGACCAGCCAGTGCCCCTCACCGTCCTCGGGGAACTCCATGGAGAAGGCTTCGCCCAGGGTCCTGGCGTACAGGTTCCCCTCCGCCGTGTCCTGGACCACCAGGGCGCCGAGGGCCCCCTCTTCCTCCCGGCTCCTCCGCTCCTTCTCGCGCTCCGAGCACCAGATGCCCTCCGGGGGCTCCCCTCCCCCTCCGCCCCCGCCGGGCTCCGCACACTTGAGGTACCGCGCGGCCGCCACCGCCTCGTCGTCGTTGGTCGGGGTGACCCGTACGAACCCCTCCATCCCTCCGATGCTGGTAGCGGTCATCGTGCTGGCGACCGTGGCCAGTCCCCGCTCGGACAGCCTCTTCACGGCGTCCAGGTTGCGGTCCGTGCTCGGCCCCAGGCCCGTCACCGCCACCAGTCTCCCGGGCTCCGTCCCGCCGTCTCCCGCGAGCCGCACCAGCTCGTCCACCGTGTGCTCCCAGTGGCGGGAGTTGCTGCCCGTATTCGCGATCAGCAGTCTGACCTTCGGCGTCCCGTTCTCGTTGTACTGGCGCTGCGCCACGTAGGTGCCCTGGAGTTCGTGCCGCACGGACTCCTCGGAGTTGCTGTCGGTCTCCTCCAGCGTGAAGGAGGTCATGTAGGCGATGCTGACGTAAGGCTCCCCGCTGCCGGCGACGAGGTCGTTCTGTTCCTTGATCTTGTCCGTCACGTTCTTCAGGTGACGGGTGAAGACGTGCGAACCGTCGGTGACTCCGACGCACTCCCCCGACGGGCCCATCCTCACCACGCCGTCCGCGCAGCGGGAGCGGTGTTCCTCCCACCAGCCGTAGGCCACCGGCAGCGCCACCGCCAGGACGGCCAGCACCACGGTGGCGACGATGGCGCGCTTGACTGTGCGCAGGGACACCCCGGGGCCGGCCACGGCCCTCACCACCCTTCCGCGGCGGTCAGCGGATGGCGCCAGTGCCGGTAGCGCTCGGCCTCGTCGTACAGGACCACGATGTCACTCCCCCTCAGTTCGGAGAGCCGGTCGAACTTACCGGCTATCACGTGGTTCAACCGCATTCCCGGGTCCCCGAGGGGATCGCTCCACAGCCAGCGCGCGCACACCAGGCCCCGGATCACCAGGGCGTCGGTGATCGACTGTGCGGGCGCCTCGGGTGCGAGCTCCCCCAGCAGCGCCAGGGGCGGCCGGTCGGTGGGCAACCGGTTGGGCGCCGCGGTGACGGCGTTGAACGTCTCCAGCCAGTCGGCGGCGCTCCGCTCACGGAACCGGGCGGCCATGCGGCCCACCACCTCGTCGATCCGGTGCGCCGCCAGCCGGTGGTACAGCGTCTCCTTCTCCCGGCCCTCCGCCTCGAAGTGGTCGCCCAGCAGGTCGTGGGCGGTGGCCCAGGCCCGCGGGTCGGCGGCCAGCCGCCACAGCAGCAGTCTGCGCAGCCAGGGGTGCAGGCACGATCCCGGCGGTTCCGGGTCGAGCAGCCGGCGCGAGCGCACCTCGTTGAAGACCGGCTCGTGGGCTCCCCCGGGTACCGCCGCACCCAGCACCCTGCTGCCCACCGCCAGGTCGCGGGCGGCCGAGTACCTGACGAGTGCGGCGCGCTGCCCAGGCGAGAAGTCCTCCAGCAGATGTCCCAGCGCGGCGTCGGCCAGGGTGCGTTCCGGTGCGCCGCGCAGCCGCCTGTCGGGCAGGGAGCGCAGCCACAGGTCGAACTCCCCGTCGTTGCGGCGGGGCACGTCGGCCCGGTCCAGTATCTCCGTCACCTGCTGCACCGCCGCGGGCAGCCCGTTGGTGACCCGGTGCACGAACGGCGCGAGGCCCGAGTGGCGTGGTGAGACCAGCTCGGTGGTGGTGCGCACCTCGTCGAGGGTGAGGTCGCGCAGCCGCAGCGGATACCACCAGGAGTCGTCGCTGTCGTGGGTGGGGCGGTGCCGGCGCCAGTCGGCGAGCGAGGCCCGGTCCGGGGCGCGCAACCGCCAGGACCACTGGTCGCCGCTGGAGGGACCCCAGTTGTCCGGCCAGCGGCTGGAGCTGCCCACCACCGTCATCGGGTCGCAGGGAGTGCCGGTCAGCGCGGCGTCACGGCGGGCGCCGATCAGCAGGTCCAGGAAGACACCCCCCTGTTCGGCGTGGCAGTTGTCGAGCAGGATCAGACAGGAGGGGGCGGTGAACCAGCGCTGGGCGCTGTGGCGCAGATCGTCCAGGAAGGCGGCGAACAGCACCCGGTCGAGGAGCCTCTTCTCCTGCGCCGTGCCGTTGTGGCGCCACATGTTGAGTTCCAGCAGCGCGTCCCAGGGGTCCCGGGAAGGCACCAGCGGGTGGTCGCCGAACCACTGGGGGGTGCCGGAGAACAGCCGTCCCGGCAGTCCGCGCCCGCCGCGCCGGGCCGCGTCGCCCAGGATCGCGGCCACCACCGCCGGGGTTCCGCCGGGCGCCCCCAGCGCACCGCCCGCGACCTCCAGGAAGGCGGCGAGGTAGTTGCCGTGCCGGTCCTCGGCATCCTGCCGGAACCGGTCCAGCTGCTGACGGACCGCCCGCCGCCCCTCCGAACGGCTGGACATCCGCAGTTCGTTGTCCGAGGCGAGCAGTCCCATGGTGAGCCGGGGGAAACGCATGAGACGGTACTGCGGCAGCCTGCGCTCCAGCTGCCGGGCGATGAGGGCGAGGGCGTAGCGGGGCAGCAGCGCCTGGCCGGAGACGAAGTTGAGGTACGCGAAGGGGTGCTCGACCCCGAACCGGCCCATGATGACGCCGTGCGTCTCGCTGGCGCCGCTGCCCCGCGGCCCGACCAGCATCGTCACCGGCCGTTCCGTGCCCGGCGGTTGTCCCAGGCACTCGTCGACCAGGGCGAGGACGCCCCCGCGTCCTCGCATCCACAGCGCAGCCGCCGTCTCCCCCACCCGGTCCCGCCTTCCCCCGTGAAAACACAACCGTCGGCATCGGAAAGGATGCCACGTTCCGTGCGCGGGCGACAGCGTTGGGCGACGTGACTCCCGGCCCCGATCGGAGCCGGGAGGAGCCGGGCCTCAGTCCTCCCAGGTGTAGAAGCCCCGGCCGGTCTTGCGGCCCAGCTCACCGCGGGCGACCTTCTCCCGCAGCAGCTCCGGCGGTGCGAAGCGCTCGCCCAGGGTGCCGTGGAGGTACTCGGCAATGGCCAGGCGCACGTCGAGGCCGACGAGGTCGGTCAGCCGCAGCGGCCCCATCGGGTGCTTGTAGCCCAGGCTCATGGCGGCGTCGATGGCCTCGGGCTCGGCGACGCCCTCCTCCACCATCCGGATCGCCTCCAGGCCGAGGGCCACGCCCAGCCGGCTGCTGGCGAAGCCGGGCGAGTCCCTGACGACGACGTCCTTCTTGCCCAGGGCGCGGGTCCACTCCAGGGCGGCCCGCACGGTGTCGTCCGCGGTCCGCCCGGCCACGACCAGCTCCACCAGGGCCGAGGCGGGCACGGGGTTGAAGAAGTGCATGCCCAGGAACCGCTCGGGGCGGGACAGCGCGGCGCCGAGCTCGGTGACGGACAGGGAGCTGGTGTTGGTGGCCAGCACCGCCGACCCGCCCACGGTCTTCTCCGCGGCGGCGAGCAGCCGGGCCTTGAGTGCGGGGTCCTCGGGGACGGCCTCGACGACCAGGTCGGCGCCGGACGGCAGTCCGTCCACGGCTGTGACGGTGGTGACGCGTGCCAGGACCCGCTCGGCGGGCTCCTCCAGCCTGCCGCGCTCGGCGGCCCGGCGCAGGCCGGTGGCGACACGCTCCAGGGCCGCCGCTGCGGCCTCCTCGCCGCTCTCGACGACGACCACGGCCGAGCCGGCCGTCGCGAAGGACTGCGCGATGCCCGCGCCCATCCGCCCGCCGCCCACCACGCCCACGGTTCCCGGTGCCGCTGCCATGAGATCTCCCCTTGCCTGCCGTGTCCGCCGTGCGCCGGGGGCGGAGTGACCGTGCCGGCGGACGTCCCGTCCCTTGACAGGCGGTCCGGCTGTCGGTTTACCTGACGTCGCCGCAAAGCTAACCGAATGGTCGGTCGGCCTCAAGGGCCGCGGGGCGGGCCCGCGGTGCCGCACGGCGTCCCCGGAGGCCCTTGACGGTCCGCGACTGGAGTGGTGGAGGCGCATGACACAGCTCAAGGAGGCCGGGCAGGGCCCCGCCCAGCGGATGTTCGCCGCGGACCGGGCCTCCCGGGGCCTGGGCATGGAGCTGCTCCGGGCCGGCGACGGCTCGGCGGCGGTGCGGATGACGGTGGCCGCGCACATGGTGAACGGCCACGGCGTCGCCCACGGCGGCTTCCTGTTCACGCTCGCCGACACCGCGTTCGCCTGCGCCTGCAACAGCCGCGGCCCGGTGACCGTGGCGGCCGGCGCGGACGTCGTCTTCACCGCCCCCGCGCACGAGGGCGACGTGCTGCTGGCCGTCGCCGAGGAGCGTGCCCGCTTCGGCCGCAGCGGCGTCTACGACGTGACCGTCCTGCGGGAGCCGGACGGCCTGGTGATCGCCGAGTTCCGCGGACGCAGCCGCGCCGTGGGTGAACGCGGCGCGGACGGACGCGGCGCGGACGGACGCGGCGTCCCGGCGGGGAAGGAGGCGTCATGAGCGGCGGCCCGGCCCGTCCCGTGCGCCCGGCCCTCGCCTCGCCGGACGCGGCCGAGCGGATGGACCGCGAGGAGCTGCGCGCCCTCCAGCTCGACCGGCTCCGCTCCACCCTGCGGCACGCGTACGACAACGTGGAGCACTACCGGCGCGCCTTCCAGGCGGTGTGCGTCACACCGGATGACTGCCGCTCCCTGGCGGACCTCGCGCGCTTCCCGTTCACCACCAAGGCCGATCTGCGCGACAGCTACCCCTACGGCATGTTCGCCGTCCCGATGTCGCGGGTACGCCGGCTGCACGCCTCCAGCGGCACCACCGGGCGCCCCACCGTGGTCGGCTACACCGAGGACGACCTGGAGGTGTGGGCGGACGTCGTCGCCCGCTCCATCCGGGCCGCCGGCGGCCGTCCCGGGCACAGGGTGCACATCGCCTACGGCTACGGCCTGTTCACCGGGGGGCTCGGCGCGCACTACGGGGCCGAGCGGGCGGGCTGCACCGTCATCCCGGCCTCCGGCGGGATGACGGCCCGCCAGGTGCGGCTGATCCTGGACCTGCGGCCCGAGATCATCATGGTCACCCCCTCCTACATGCTCGCCCTCCTCGACGAGTTCGAGCGCCAGGGCGTCGACCCGCGCGGCTCCTCCCTGGAAGTCGGGATCTTCGGCGCCGAGCCGTGGACGGAGGGGATGCGCCGGGAGATCGAGGACCGCGCCGGGCTGCACGCGGTGGACATCTACGGGCTGTCGGAGGTGATGGGCCCCGGCGTCGCGCAGGAGTGCGTGGAGACCAAGGACGGGCTGCACATCTGGGAGGACCACTTCTACCCGGAGGTCGTGGACCCGATCACCGGCGAGGTGCTGCCCGAGGGCGAGGAGGGGGAACTGGTGTTCACCTCGCTGACCAAGCAGGCCCTCCCGGTCGTCCGCTACCGCACCCGCGACCTGACCCGGCTGCTGCCGGGCACCGCGCGCCCGGCCTTCCGCCGTATGGAGAAGGTCACCGGTCGCTGCGACGACATGATCATCCTGCGCGGGGTCAACGTCTTCCCCACCCAGATCGAGGAGATCCTGCTGCGGGTCCCCGGCATCGCCCCGCACTTCCAGATACAGCTCACCCGCCGGGGCCGGATGGACCACATGACCGTGCGCGTCGAGGCCCGCCCGGGCGCCGGGCCCGAGCGGCGCGCGGCCGCGGCGGCGGCCGTCGCCCGTGACGTCAAGGACGGTATCGGCATCACCGTCGACGTCGATGTCGTCGGCCCGGAGACCCTGGAGCGCTCGGTGGGCAAGATCCGCCGTGTCGTCGACGCCCGCGAGGGCTGACCCTGAGGAGCTCCGGACAGTCCGGGGGGGGGGCGGGCCCCCCGCGGGGCGCGCCCCCCCCCGCGGCGGCGCGGGGGGGGGGGGGGGGGGGGCGGGGGGCGGCG
>NZ_JBXUOY010000098.1:0-16880 GCF_057196705.1 Streptomyces sp. ATLC9
CCCCCGCGCGGCGGCGGGGGGGGGCACCCGCGCGCCGGCCCCCCCCCGGGGCCCCCCCCCGCCCCCCCCGCCGTGCGGACGACGGACGTGCTCGTGATCGGTTCCGGTGCGGTGGGTTCCGCCGTCGCCGCGGAACTGGCCCAATCCGGCCTGTCCGTGGCGATCGCCTCACCCGGGCCGGAGGCCCCCTCGGCTACCGCCTGGTCGGGCGGACTGGTCCGGGCGTACGACCCGGACCCGGTGGTCCGCGCGCTCGCCGTCCGCAGCCACCTGCTCCTGTGGGGAGCCTCCCCGGAGCGCGCGTCCGTCTGCGGGTTCCGCCGCACCGGCTCGCTCGTCCTCCTCGGCTCCGATGACCTCCCGGAGGCCGAACGCGGCCTGCGGGACCTGCACGACGCGGGCATCGAGGCGGAACTGCTCACGCCGGCGGCGGTCAGCGGATGCTGGTCGGATCTGCGTCTCGACGAGAAGGTCGCGGGAGCGGTCTGGGAGCCCGGTGGAGGGTATGCGGACCCGGCGGCCACGGCGGCGATGTACCGCACCAGGGCCGTGCGGTACGGGGCCGCCCTGCCGGCCCACGGCCCGGTGCTCGCGCTCGCCCCGCACCGCTGCGGCGTCGAAGCCGTCACGGCGGCGGGTACGGTCACCGCCCGGTGTGCGGTGGTCGCCGCGGGCAGCGGCACGCCGCCCCTGCTGGGCGACCGCCTGCGGCTGAGGCCCAACGCCCCGGCACCGCGCACGAAACGCATCCGGTACGCCTTCTTCGACTGCTCCGACCGCCGGCTTCCAGCGGTCAACGACCTGACGACCGGTGTGTGGGGCCGCCCGCACGTGGATGTCGAAGCGGCCGGGAGCCATCTCACCGGGTGCCCCGTGGAGGAGTGGGACGTGCCTGCGGAGGGAGGCGAATCGCTCACCGACGACGAGGTCGCCTACATCCGCGAAGGCACCGCCCACCGCTGGCCGTGGGTCACCGGGGCCGCTTTCCTGAGCGGACGGTTCGGAACCGACCTGTACCATCCGGACGGTCCGTTCCTCGGACTCCTCCCGGGCGAACCCCCGGTCGTGGTGGCGGCCTGCTGGTCGGGGGCGGGCTTCAAGACCGCGCCCGGCGCCGCGGCCGAGGCCGCGGAGGCGGTCCACTACCTACTGAAGAACGGCTGAGGAGCAGAGAGGCGAAAAGTGAGCGATCTTCCGACCCATCCGTCCGGGGGCCGACTTCCAGTGACGGACCGGACGCGACTGCGCCGGATGCGGCACAAGGCCCGCACCGCGCGCGCCGACCTGGACCGGGTGCTCGCGGCGGGCTTCGTCTGCCACCTCGGAGTCGTCGTGGACGGCACGCCCATGGTCGTGCCGACCATGTACGGAGCCACCGCCGACACGCTGTACCTGCACGGGTCGGTGGCCGGGCGCAGCCTACTCGGCGCGGCGGCGGAGACCGTCTGTGTG
Source organism: Streptomyces sp. ATLC9 (assembly GCF_057196705.1). Lineage (NCBI taxonomy): Bacteria > Bacillati > Actinomycetota > Actinomycetes > Kitasatosporales > Streptomycetaceae > Streptomyces > Streptomyces sp. ATLC9. Next base: position 1,453 of record NZ_JBXUOY010000098.1, read on the forward strand.
ACCGTCACCCATGTGGACGGCGTGGTCCTGGCCCGCTCGGTCTTCGAGCACAGTGCCAACTACCGCAGCGCCATGATCTACGGCGTCCCTCGAGCGGTCGTCGATGACGAGGAGAAGCTGGCCGGTCTGCGCGTGCTCACCGAGCAGGTGGTTCCCGGCCAGTGGGACTACGCCCGGCGCCCGGACCGCAAGGAGCTGGCGGCCACGAACCTGCTCGCGCTGAGCCTCGAGGAGGCGTCGGTCAAGGTCCGCACCGGCCCGCCGGACGACGGCGACAGTCCCGACGCCGAACTCGGTCTGTGGGCGGGCGTACTACCGCTGAGCACCGTGTGGGGAACGCCCGTGCCCGATCCGGTGCTGCCGCCGGACGTCCCGCTGCCCGGCCACCTGCGGCGCGGCTGACCCCGACGGCCTCCCCCGCTCGGGCTCCCGGATGTCCGGGGCGTCATCCGGGTGTCACGGTGCCGGGGCTCCCGCTGGGCAGCCCGCGTCCGGTCCCCGCGCGCCACGCGGGCCACAAACCCACCGGGTGCGCCGCCCCGCTGCGGATCGCGGCGGGGCGGTGTCATGGAGGGCCTTCGGTGTGCCCTCCGGGTGCGGATTGTCTGAGGTTCGCCGTTCAGTACCTCGGTGGGCGATGGCTTGAGTCCGCCGAAGCGGGTTGGGCGGACAGGGCCCGCCCGGATGGGCGCGGGGTGTTCGGGGCGCGAGCGTGTCCTGCGGCTGTCTGTAAGTCTGTCCCGGCGAGGGGAGTTCGGGCGGGCGGGGAGTCCGGCCAGGCGGTGCGGCCGCCGTGCCAGGACGTGGTTGGCATTCTCCGCGGTCACCGACTCCCGCACCTCCGCCGCCCGCTCCAGCAGTGCCGCGGAGTCGTGTCCGGCGCGTTCGGCCTTGAAGCGCTCGGCACCGGTGGGGTTCCTCACCCCGTTCCGTCGCCGGGATTGAGCCGCAGCAGTCCCCACTCCTTCTCTGTGCAGCGGCACTCGGCCTGGGTGCGCTTGAAGTCGTAGTGCAAGGAGACTGCCCGCGGCGGGCTCGCGGTCAACGTCGTCGAGTGCTGAGGGGCCGCTGTGAGCTGCGGTTTCTACTCTTTCAGGGCTGTCGGGTCCTTTCTCGTCTACACGACGGAAAGTCCCTGGGAAATCCCTGGGTAAGAGCTTGTCTCATGTGGTGGGTTCGGTGCGGCATGATGGGTGGCCGTGAGTGCTGATCTGTCGCAGCGGCTGGTTCCCGACGGGCTGTGGGAGCTGGCGGCTCCGCTGCTGCCGAAGTTCACGTCCCGGCCGCAGGGTGGCGGGACCGCCCCGGTGGACGAGCGGGCCTCCTTCACCGCCGTGGTGTACGTGCTGACCAGCGGGTGTGCCTGGCGTCATCTGCCGGAGACCTTCGGGGTCTCCCCGGCCACCGCGCACCGCCGGTTCACGCTCTGGACCGAGGCCGGGCTGTGGCGCCGGCCGCACCGGGCGGTACTGGACGAGCTCGGGGCCCGCGGCGAGGTGGACTGGGCCGCGGCGATCGTGGACGCGGCGAGTGTGCGGGCGAAAAAAGGGGGCTCGCCGACCGGGCGCAATCCGGTCGACCGGGGCAAGAAGGGCAGCAAGCTCCACGTTCTGTCCGACGCCCAGGGGCTGCCGCTCGCCCTGGGCGTCTCGGGCGCGAACGTCCACGACAGTCGGGCGCTCCTGCCGCTGGTGGCGGGCATCCCCGCCGTCCGCTCCCGGCGCGGCCCGCGCCGACGCCGCCCCGGCAGACTCCGCGCCGACAAGGCCTACCACTCCGCCGAGCACCTGGCCTGGCTCCGCGAGCGGGGCATCGTCCCGCGGATCGCCCGGCCCGGCATCGAGTCCGGCGAGCGGCTCGGGCGGCACCGCTGGAAGATCGAGCGGTCGATCCTCCTGGCTCTTCGGCTACCGGCGCCTCACCGTCCGGTACGAGCGCAAGGGCAGCCACTTCCTGGCCTCCCTCGGCCTCGCGGCCGCCCTGACCTGCTACAGGAAACTCGCCCGACTCACCACATGAGACAAGCTCTTAGAGGTCCAGTTCGTCCTCCACGGGGGACTGGGGGCGTCCCTCAGGTGCTGCGAGAGGCCCGGCCTGCCGCCCTTGCGGGCCTGCGCGGCGCGCGGCGGTTCGTCCTTGTCCGCCGGGAAGTCGACGTCCTTCAGGGCACCGGGGATCTCCTGTACGTCCGTATGAGCCATGCCGGGCGGGTCCCTGGCAGACCGGGATGAGAAACCGCCGTTCGCGGCCGGTTGTCCACAGGGGTCCTGCCGCCGCCCGCGCTGGGCTAACCTCGGCGTCCGCCGCACCGATCACAAGACCGAGCACGAGGGGGCGTCATGGCCGTCGACTACCTGAAGAGGCCGGGGGGCGGTTCCGGTTCCGGACCGGCGATCAGTCTGGAGAAGGTGGAGGCCGCCGCTCCCGGACTGGTGAGCCTGTACAAGCAGGCCGCGGTCAGTCTGGAGAAGCACCGGTTGGCGGGGCAGCGCGCCGCGGTCTACCTGGTGCTGGACCGCTCCGGGTCGATGCGGCCGTACTACCGCGACGGCACCGTCCAGCACCTGGCCGAGCAGGTCCTCGGACTGGCCGCGCACCTGGACGACGACGGGCGGGTGCCGGTGGTCTTCTTCAGCACCGGTGTGGACGGGACCTCCGAAGTGGCGCTGGAGGACTACGCCGGGCGGGTCGAGGCCCTCCACTCCTGCCTGGGACATATGGGCCGCACCAACTACCACCTCGCGATGGAGGCGGTGACCGGCCACTACCGGGCGAGCGGTTCCACCGATCCGGCGCTGGTGGTCTTCCAGACCGACGGCGGCCCCACGTCGAAGAGCGCCGCCGAGCGCGTGTTGTGCGAGGTCTCGGAGCTGCCGCTGTTCTGGCAGTTCATCGGGTTCGGGGAGGACGAGTTCCGCTTCCTGCGGAAGCTGGACGAGCTGCCCGTGCCGGGCAGGCGCGCGGTGGACAACGCCGGGTTCTTCCCCGCCGGTCCCGACCCGCGCGCCATACCCGACGCGGAGCTGTACGACCGGCTGACCGGCGAGTTCCCCGGCTGGCTGCGGGCCGCCCGGGACGGCGGCATCGTGCGCTGACCCGGGCGGCCGCGGGCGGCGGGGCACGCGTCGGTCAGCTGCCCGTCCACAGGTAGGTGACCGTCACCCAGCCGTTGTCGCGCAGCCCGACGTCGCGGAAGGTACCGTCGGCCAGGTCGATGCCGGCGGGGTTGAGCACCCGGCGGCCCTTCCCGTCGTGTCCGCCGTTGTAGCCCGTGTAGTACGCGGCCTCCGCCTCGGGCACCCCCCGCGGCAGGTCGCGGAAGGTCTGGCGCACCGAGGACGGGTTCCAGTAGTCGTCGCGGATGTTCCAGGGTCCGACGTCCCACACGGGGGCGGTCACACAGCGGGCCGGGCCGCAGACCCGCACCGAGTACTCCCGGCCGCCCTTGCGCGACAGTCCCCGCCGGGAGGGCAGGGCCACGAAGCGGTCGTTCTCCCGGATGACGTGCCCGTTGGCGGTGGTACGGCCGACCAGGCCGATCCGGGTGGCGAAGACCCGGGCGCCGTACGCGGGCCCGGCCGCCTCCGGTCCCGTCCGGGCGTCCGGGTCGGTGTCGGCGCTCAACTCCAGGCCACGCAGCCGGATCGCGCCCTCGGGGTCCCACATCGCCAGCCGGACCTGGACGGTGGTGACGGCGCGCGGGAGGACGGCGGAGCCGCCGGCCGCGTCACCGGCCTCGCGCCACTCGGTCCACGGGCCGCTCCCGGCGCGGCCGCGGATGTCGAAGGCGATGCCCGCGCCGTCGGACACCTGCGCGTCGGGACTGATCCGGACGCGGTTGGCCTGCCGGTCGAGCCGGTGCGGGGCCAGGACCTGGACCCCGTAGTCACCGGTCGTCCGCAGCTCTCCGCCGGTGTGACGGACGCCGCTGTCGTCGGCGTCCACCCTGGACAGGTCGGCCGCCCAGGTCTGGACGGGGCCGGACGCCTCGCGCGCGCCGGGAGCGGGGGCCGGGGCGGCCGGCGGCGCGAGACCGAGTCCGAGGCAGAGCAGGGCCACGACCGGCAGGGCGGTACGAGTGGCACGGGTGGCACGGAACGGGTGGGGGACCCGGGGCGCCGGGCGGTGGCGGGTTGTACGTCTGGTGCGCATCGCGGTCCTTCGGTGTCGTGCCGTGCGTCCGGACCGGTCGAGCCGGTCGAGGGTGCGGAGGCGCGGCGGGCTCTGTGGAAGCGGCGGGCTGCGTGGTGCCGCCGCGCCGGTCGGCGCCGCATCGGGTGCGGAAACCGACAAAAGCCACTTATGACACAGAAAAGCGGGGCGGTCACCCCGGGTTGCTCCCTGTGGTGACCGCCCCGCGACACCTCGCGGCGCCCCGCGACACCCCGTCGCGCCGCGAGGGCCGCGCCGCGGCCCTACGCCGACCGGGTGGCGGCCTTCTGGCGGGCCTGCCAGAACTCCTCGAAGGACAGCAGACCGTCGCCGTCGCTGTCGTGCTGGTTGATCAGTGTCTGGGCCATGTCCACGGTGAGGGTGTAGTCCCCCAGCTCGCCCAGCACCTTGCGGAACTCCACCGCGGTGACCAGCCCGTCCCCGTCCAGGTCGAAACGGTCGAACGCCTCACGCGCGGTCTCCATGTCGGCCATCGCCTGTCGTCCCCTCCCTCGTGCGGTCGTGACGCGCACACCCTAACGGGCCATCACACAAGACACACGAGTCCCCCGGACATCTCAGGGCAGCACGCGCCACACCAGTACCGAGCGCGCCGGAAGCGCGACCGCCTCGCCGGCCGGGTGGACCGTGCCCGGCTCCTCCCCCTGCTCCTCCCGCGCGGTGTCCACCAGCAGCTCGTACCCCTGTCCCCACGGCGGCCCCGGCAGCCTGAAGCGCCCGTCCTGGTGTCCGGCGTGGAGGACGACCAGGAAGCTGTCGTCGACCACCTGGCCGCCCAGCCCGTCGCGCTGCGGGATGTCCCGGCCGGACAGGTACATGCCCAGCGCGGCGCCGGGCGCGTACCAGTCGGGCTCGGTCATCTCCCGGCCGCTTCCGGTGAACCAGGCCAGGTCCCGCAGCCCCTCTGGGCCGTGCGCACGCCCGGAGAAGAAGGCCTTGCGCCGCAGCACCGGATGGGAGCGGCGCAGCGCGATCAGCCGCGAGGTCATGACGTGCAGCTCTCGCCAGGCGGGCTCGGCCAGCAGCGACCAGTCCACCCAGCCGGTCTCGTTGTCCTGGCAGTAGGCGTTGTTGTTGCCGCCCTGGGTGCGGCCCATCTCGTCACCCGCCACCAGCATCGGCACGCCGGTGGACAGCAGCAGGGTGGACAGCAGGTTGCGCAGCTGGCGCCGCCGCAGGGCCAGGACCGCCTCGTCGCCGCTCTCGCCCTCCGCTCCGCAGTTCCAGGAGCGGTTGTCGTCGGTGCCGTCGCGGTTGTCCTCGCCGTTGGCCTCGTTGTGCTTGCACTCGTAGCTCACCAGGTCGCGCAGGGTGAAGCCGTCGTGGGCGGTGACGAAGTTGACCGAGGCGTACGGCCGCCGTCCGCCCCAGGCGTACAGGTCGCTGGAACCCGACAGCCGGTAGCCCAGATCCCGTACGTCCGGCAGGGCGCCGCGCCAGAAGTCGCGGACGGTGTCGCGGTAGCGGTCGTTCCACTCCGTCCACAGCGGCGGGAAGGCGCCCACCTGGTAGCCGCCCGCGCCCACGTCCCAGGGCTCGGCGATCAGCTTCACCCGGCGCAGCACCGGGTCCTGTGCGATGACCGCGAGGAAGGGGGAGAGCATGTCCACGTCGTGCATGGAGCGGGCCAGCGCCGCGGCCAGGTCGAAGCGGAAGCCGTCCACGCCCATCTCCTGCACCCAGTAGCGCAGCGAGTCCGTGATCAGCCGCAGCACCTGGGGCTGGACGACGTGCAGTGTGTTCCCGCAGCCGGTGTAGTCGGCGTAGTGGCGCGGGTCGTCGGCCAGCCGGTAGTAGCCGCGGTTGTCGATGCCGCGCAGGGAGAGGGTCGGCCCCAGCTCGCTGCCCTCGGCGGTGTGGTTGTAGACCACGTCGAGGATGACCTCGATCCCGGCCGCGTGCAGCGCCCGCACCATCTCGCGGAACTCCCCCACCTGCCGGCCGCGCGTCCCGCCGGCGGCGTACGCGGCGTGCGGCGCGAAGTAGCCGATGGAGTTGTAGCCCCAGTGGTTGCGCAGACCGCGGCGGAGCAGGTGGTCCTCGTGCGCGAACTGGTGCACCGGCAGCAGCTCCACCGCCGTCACGCCCAGCTTCACCAGGTGCTCGATCGCGGCCGGGTGCGCCAGTCCGGCGTAGGTGCCGCGCAGCTCGGCCGGGATGCCGGGATGGCGCATGGTGAAACCGCGCACGTGCAGCTCGTAGATGACCGAGTCGGGCCAGGGGGTCTTGGGGCGGCGGTCGTCGGCCCACTCGTCCCCGCCACCCGGCCCCGCTCCGAGGGCCGAGTCGACGACGACGCCCTTGGGCACGTACGGCGCCGAGTCCCTCTGGTCGCGCACGGTGTCGGCAAGGTGCCGCTGCGGCCAGTCGCGGACGTGGCCGTAGACCTCCGGCGGCAGGGCGTACTCGCCGTCCACCGCGCGGGCGTACGGGTCCAGCAGCAGCTTGGCCGGGTTCCAGCGGGCACCCGTCCACGGGTCCCAGCGGCCGTGCACCCGGTAGCCGTAGAGCTGTCCGGGACCGACGCCGGGAACGAATCCGTGCCAGATCTCCTGGGTGTGCTCCGTCAGCGGGCAGCGGACCTCGTTGCCGTCGTCGTCGAAGAGGCAGACCTCGACGGCCTCGGCGCCGGCCGACCACAGTGCGAAGTTGGTGCCCGCCATTCCGCCCGCGCCCACGTGGTGGCGGGCTCCCAGCGGCTGGGGGCTGCCGGGCCAGACGGTGGGGGCGGCGGCCGGGGGCCCGGCGCAGCGGGACTCCCGGCGCGTGTGCTGTTCGGGGGCGCTCGGCACGTCCGACACGTTGTGGCCTCCGGCGGCTCGCGGCGGGGGCGGGTTCGGAGCCCGCACGGCGTCCCTGCCGCGCGGGTCCGGCGCCCGGGTCTGGCGGGAGTGTTCCCGTTCGGGCCGCCCGCCTCACCCGTGTGATCGTCTTCTTTCCGTCCCACTGCTCCGGCCCGGTGAGGGCCGGGCGGGGCCGGACCGCGCCCGCCGCGGGACCCCGCGCGGCCGGGAGGCGGCGGACCGCGCGGCGTTAACGGGGGCTAACCTGCCCCCATGACTGTGACTCTTGAGGTCGCCGAGGGCGTCGGCACCATCCGACTGAACCGTCCCCCCATGAACGCACTGGACATCGCCACCCAGGACCGGCTGCGCGAGCTGGCCGAGGAGGCGACGCACCGCGACGACGTACGGGCCGTGGTGATCTACGGCGGGGAGAAGGTGTTCGCGGCGGGCGCGGACATCAAGGAGATGCGCGAGATGGACCACGCGGCCATGGTCGCCAGATCCCGGGGGCTGCAGGACTCCTTCACCGCCGTGGCCCGCGTCCCCAAGCCGGTGGTGGCGGCGGTGACGGGCTACGCGCTGGGCGGCGGCTGCGAGCTGGCGCTGTGCGCCGATGTCCGGATCGCCGCCGACGACGCCAAGCTGGGGCAGCCCGAGATCCTGCTGGGGCTGATCCCCGGCGCCGGAGGCACCCAGCGGCTGTCCCGGCTGGTCGGCCCCTCCCGGGCCAAGGACCTGATCTTCACCGGGCGCCAGGTGAAGGCGGACGAGGCCCTGGCCATAGGCCTGGTGGACAAGGTCGTGCCCGCGGCCGAGGTCTACGAGCAGGCGCACACCTGGGCGGCGAAGCTGGCCGCCGGGCCGGCGATCGCCCTGCGCGCCGCCAAGGAGTGCGTCGACGCCGGACTGGAGGCGGACATCGACACCGGTCTGGCGATCGAACGCACCTGGTTCGCCGGGCTGTTCGCCACCGAGGACCGTGAGACCGGTATGCGCAGCTTCGTCGAGGAGGGGCCGGGCAAGGCGAAGTTCCGCTGACTCCGGCCGGAGCACGGGGCGCGGGGCGGCGTGCGAGCCGCTCCGCGCTCCGCCCCGGCGCACACGACCGGTGCGCGCGGCCCGGCGAGCCCCCGATGGTCCGCCCGCCGGGCCGGGAATTCGCGCTGTACGGCCTCAAGACAACCGTTTCGCCGCCATGATGGGCCCATGGCGGGAGCGAACACGGCGTACACGGCATCGGCCCCGGGAGAAGAACCGGCCTCCCCGGTCCCCGACGACGAGCCGGCCGGGGCCGGCCCGCTCGACAACCCCCCGGACGGGTTCGGCGACCCGACCGCCGCGGAGGTACGGCTGCCCAACCGCCCCGAGTCCGCGCGCACCGCGCGCCGGCTGGTGCGGTCCGTCCTGCTGACCCGCTGGGGACTGTCCGAGGCCCTGACCGAGGACACCGTGCTGCTGGTCTCCGAACTGGTCGGCAACGCCGTACGGCACACCGGGGCCCAGTCCCTCGGGCTGCGGCTGCGACGGCAGCCCGACCGGATCCGCGTGGAGGTGCGCGACCCCTCGCGCGGCCTGCCCTGTCTGCTGCCCGTCCACGGGTTCGACGTCAGCGGACGCGGGCTGTTCCTCGTGGACCACCTCTCCGACCGCTGGGGCGTGGACCTGCTGCCGCTCGGCAAGACGACCTGGTTCGAACTGCGGGCCGAGGAACTCTGACCGGTGCCGACGCCCGCCCGCGTCCGGCACCTCGTCCCGCGCCCGCCTCAGCGCCCGGCGTGCCGCCGCGCGCCCGCCCGGCGCCGCCGGTCGTTGCACAGCAGGCACCGCCCCCAACCCGGCGGCAACGGATCGTCCTCGTCCCCGTACAGCGGGTCGACCGCCCCGCGCGGATGCTCGCGGCAGCCCGTACCGCCGCGGTCCTCCCCCAGCGACCGGGCCGCGTCCAGCGCCCGGCGCAGCGCGTCCGCCAGCTGGTCCGCCTGCTCCGCCGAGGGCTCACCGTCCAGCGTGAAGACGATGTCGGACGCGGTGTGCAGCGCGGCCCGCAGCTCTCGTAGCTCTGCCTGACTCATACCGGGCAGCGTAGGGGTCCGCACCGACAGTCGCCCTTCCCCCGCGCGCCGCCCGGCCCCACGAGGCACACGGTCCGAGGCGGGGACCGGCGGCGGAGGCCGGGCTCGGCCGTCAGCCCTACGGCGGAAAACCGAGTGTGTCCTGTCAGCGATGAAACGTAACCTCACTCGTGATGTCTGCCACCGCCACCAGCCCCCCGCGCCCCGATCCCCCCCACCCCGAACCCGGCGGACCGGTCACCGCGGCCCCGGCCGCGCCCGCCGGTCAGCGCGGCCGTTCCGCCGTACGCTCGCTGCTGCGGCTGTGGCCCTTCGTCCGCCCGGTGCGGGCCCGGCTGTTCACGGCGGCCCTCGTCGCGATCCTCGCCTCCTGCCTGGGCCTGGTCATCCCCCTGGTCCTGAAGTGGATCGTCGACGGGCCGATCGCCGGACGCGACACGGGCGGAGTATGGCTGGGCGGCGCGCTGCTGCTGGCCGTCGGTGTGCTGGAGGCCGCGCTGTTCGGGCTGCGGCGCTGGCTGGTGGCCCGCCCGCTGGCCGGGGTCGAGGCGTCGATGCGCGGCGCCCTGTTCCGGCATCTGCAGCGGCTGCCGGTCGCCTTCCACGACCGCTGGGCGAGCGGGCAGCTGCTGTCGCGCGCCACGGGCGACCTGCACCTGATCCGCCTGTTCCTGGCCTTCCCGCTCACCTTCCTGCTGGTGAACGGCACCACCATCGTCGTCGGCTTCGCCGTGCTGCTGTCCCAGGAGTGGACGCTGGGGCTGGTGCTGCTGGCCCCGGTGGCGCCGCTGGTGGTGTTCTGCTCCCTCTTCGAGGCGAAGTTCTCCCTCCAGGCCCGTCGGGCCCAGGACCAGATCGGCGATCTGACCACGGTCGTGGAGGAGGCCGTCCTCGGCATCCGGGTCATCAAGGGCTTCGGCCGCCACCGCAGCCAGGCCCGCGTCTTCCGCGAGCTCTCGCGGCGGCTGCTGGGCACCGAACTGCGCAAGGCGCGGCTGCTGGCGGGCATCTGGGCGGTCATCACGGCGCTGCCGGAACTGGCCATCGGCACCGCCCTGGTGTGGGGCACGGTCCAGGTGGCCGACGGCGAGCTGTCGGCCGGCACCCTGGTCGCCTTCCTCACCACGGCCCTGGCGCTGCGCTGGCCGGTGGAGTCGATCGGCTTCCTGATCGCCATGAGCAACGAGGCGGCGACGGCGGCCGACCGCTACTTCGAGGTGCTGGACGAGCCGGTCCCGCCGGACACCCTCACCGCCGAGCGCCCCTCCCCCTCCCCGAGCGGGGGGACCGCCCCGCTCGGGGAGACCGGGGCCGCTCGAGGCGGTCTGCGCTTCGAAGGCGTGGTCTTCCGTCATCCCGACACCCCGCCGGACGTCCCGCCCGTCCTGGACGGCGTCGATCTGCACATCCGCTCCGGCGAGACCATGGCGCTGGTCGGCGCCACCGGCAGCGGCAAGACCACGCTCACCGCCCTGATCCCCCGGCTGCACGAGACGACATCCGGCCGGATCACCCTCGACGGCCGGGACATCGCCGCGATCTCCCGCGGGGAGCTGCGCTCGCTGGTCTCCGTCGCCTTCGAGGAGGCCACGCTCTTCTCCGCCTCCGTGCGCGAGAACGTGCTGATGGGTGCGGAGGAGAGCACTGTGGAGGACATGGCGGGGGATTCGGCGCGGGAGGACCTGGCACGTGCCCTGCGGGTCGCCCAGGCCGAGGATTTCACCGCGGCGCTGCCGCAGGGGGTGGACACCCAGGTCGGCGAGCAGGGACTGAGTCTGTCCGGCGGGCAGCGCCAGCGACTGGCGCTGGCGCGCGCCGTCGTGGGCCGCCCCCGCTTCCTGGTGCTGGACGATCCGCTCTCCGCGCTCGACGTCCGCACCGAGGCACTGGTGGAGGCCGCCCTGCGCGAGGTGCTGGCCGGCACCACCGCCCTGGTGGTGGCGCACCGGCCCTCCACGGTGCTGCTGGCCGACCGTGTCGCGCTGCTGTCACGGGGCCGGATCGCCGCCGTCGGCACCCACGCCGAACTGCTGCGCTCCAGCGCGGAGTACCGCCATCTGATGTCCGGCGAGCCGCACGGGCAGTGCGAGGAGGAGCGATGACCGCCACCGTCACCGAGCCCCCCTCCGGGGACGGGGACGCACAGAACTCACCGGACGCGAAGGCGGCCGCGGGCACGGAGCCCGCCGGGCGGCCCGGCCTGTCCGGCCCGGCGGAGGAGTCCCGGCGGCCGGGGGCGCCCGACGCCTTCGACCACGACGTGCTGCCCGCGCCCGGGGGCGCGTCGCTCCGGCTGCTCGGCTCGCTGCTGCGGCCACTGCGGCCGCGGGTGGCGGTGGCCGCCCTCCTGCTGCTGCTCCAGCAGGCCGCCGTACAGGCCGGTCCGCTGCTGGTCGCGTACGCCATCGACCGCGCGGTGCCCGCCCTGCGCGGCGGCGGCCGGGGCCCCCTGGCCCCCGACGCCGCGGGGTACGCGGTGTGCGCGCTGTCCTCGGGCGGCCTGCAGTACGCCTTCGTCCGCGCCGCCGCCCGGGTCAACCAGACCGTGCTGCTGGATCTGCGCGGCCGGATCTACCGGCACGCCCAGGTGCTCAGCGTGGACTTCCACGACCGCTACACCTCCGGACGGCTGATCTCCCGTGCCACCACCGACGTCGAGGCGCTGCGCGAGCTGCTCGACGAGGGTCTGCAGGAGTTGCTGGGCGTGATCCTGTCGGTGGTCTACATCTGCTCGGTGCTGCTCTGGCTCGACCCGGGCCTGGGCGGTGCGGCGCTGCTCTCCTTCGTTCCGCTCCTGCTGATCGTGCGGAACTTCCGGCGCCGCTCGATGCGGGTCTACCGCAGGAAGTCCACGGCCACCGCGGCGATGATCGTGAAGTTCGTGGAGACGATGAACGGCATCCGCCCGGTGCAGGTGTTCCGTCGCGAGCGGGCGGGTGAGGCGGAGTTCGGCCGTCTCAACGACCGGCATCTGCGGCTCAACGGGGACGCCATCCTGGAGATGGCCCGCTATGTGGTCTCCTCCCGGCTGGTGGCCAACACCGCGCTGGCCGCCATCGTTCTGTGGGGCGCCCACCGGGTGGCGTCCGGCTCGCTGGAGCTGGGTGTGCTGGCGGCGGCGGCGATGTACCTGCGGCGGCTGTACGACCCGATCGACCGTCTGGGGATGTTCCTCAACTCCTACCAGGGCGCGGCGGCCTCGCTGGAGAAGATCGCCGGGCTGCTCGCCCAGGCGCCCGGCGTCCCCGCGCCGGAGCGCCCCCGGCGGCTGCCGCCGCCGGCCGGCGGGCGGCCGGGCCGCACCGTGGTCTTCGAGGGGGTGCGTTTCGCCTACCGCACGGGCGGGGAGGTGCTGCCCCGCTTCGATCTGGAGATCCCGGCCGGTCAGACGGTCGCGGTGGTCGGCTCCACCGGCGCGGGCAAGTCCACGCTCGCCAAGCTGCTGGCGCGCTTCTACGACCCCACGGCGGGCCGGGTGCTGCTGGACGGCGCCGACCTGCGGGAGCTGGCCACCCCCGAGCTGCGGCGCGGGGTCGTGATGGTGACCCAGGAGGCGTTCCTGTTCTCCGGAACGATCGCCGACAACATCGCGATCGGCCGTCCGGAGGCGAGCCGGGAGGAGATCGAACAGGCGGCGCGGGCGATCGGCGCCCACGACTTCATCGCGGCCCTCCCCGAGGGGTACGACACCGATGTGCGCAAGCGCGGCGGCCGGATCTCCGCCGGGCAGCGCCAGCTGGTCGCCTTCGCCCGGGCGCTGCTGGCCGACCCGGCCGTGCTCATCCTGGACGAGGCCACCTCCTCCCTGGACATCCCCGGTGAGCGCGCGGTCCAGCGGGCCATGGACACGGTGCTGCGCGGGCGCACCGCCGTGGTGATCGCCCACCGGCTGTCGACGGTGGAGATCGCCGACCGGGTACTGGTCATGGAGGCGGGACGCATCGTCGAGGACGGCTCGCCGGCGGATCTCGTCGCGGGCGACGGCCGCTTCGCCGGACTCCACCGCGCCTGGCGCGACAGCCTGGCCTGACGGGCGGCCCGGCCGGCGGAGCCGCACCCGCCGGCCGGGATCACCGCACCCGGTCCCCCGATCCTGGCGGACACCGGTGACGGCCCGGTTTCCCCGCCGTTTCCATCGCGTTCGGTCAGCGGACAGCGGTTTTCCGACAGCGGACGGATTCTGGCCATTTTCTTGACCTGACCCTGTCATCAATCTCGTTTCGGTGTCACTCTCTCCACGCTGTGCACAGCCGCCTCCCCCCATAGGGGCACCCCCCGCACACCCTCAGGCGCACCACCTTCCGTCTTCGCACCTCCCTCGAGCGAGGAGTACAGCGTGACAGGCAGATCCACCCCCCGCAGACGTGCCACCGCCACCGGCGCCCTGGTCGCCGCCTCGGCGCTCCTGGCCGTCGGCCTCCAGTCGCAGGTCTCCACCGCCGCGCCCCAGGCCAAGCCCGACCCCGGCGCCCTCTCCGTCGATCTCTCACCGTCCCAGCGGGCCGAGCTCCTCCGCGACGCGGAGGCCGGCGGCACCGCCACCGCCAAGGCCCTCGGCCTCGGGGCCAAGGAGAGGCTCGTCGTCCGCGACGTGGTCAAGAACGCCGACGGCACCGTCCACACCCGCTACGAGCGCACCTACGACGGGCTGCCCGTGCTCGGCGGCGACCTGGTCGTCGAGGAGTCGCCCGATGGCGCGGTGGCCGAGGTCTCCAGGGCCACCGCGGCGAAGATCGCCGTCCCCTCCACCACCGCCAAGGCGTCGAAGAAGCCCTCCAAGGCCGCGGCCGAGGGCAGCACCGCACCCCGCAAGGTGGTCTGGGCCGCCGACGACAAGCCCGTACTCGCCTGGGAGCGCGTGGTCGGCGGCACCCAGGAGGACGGCACCCCCAGCGAGCTGCACATCGTCACCGACGCGGCCACCGGCGAGAAGCTGGCCGAGTGGCAGGGCGTGCACACCGGCACCGGCGAGAGCATGTACAGCGGCCGGGTCTCCCTGGGCACCAGCGGATCCGGCGGCTCCTACACGCTGACCGACGCGAACCGCGGCAACCACCGGACCTACGACCTCAACGGCGGCTCCTCCGGCACCGGCTCGCTCTTCACCGACGCCGACGACCTCTGGGGCAACGGCTCGCCGTCCAACCGTCAGACCGCCGGTGTGGACGCCCACTACGGCGCGGCCCTGACCTGGGACTACTACAAGGACGTCCACGGCCGCAACGGCATACGCAACGACGGGAAGGCCCCGTACAGCCGTGTGCACTACGGCAACGCCTACGTCAACGCGTTCTGGACGGACTCCTGCTTCTGCATGACCTACGGCGACGGCGCGAACAACTCCAAGCCGCTCACCTCCATCGATGTCGCCGCCCACGAGATGACCCACGGTCTGACCTCCAACACCGCGGGGCTGCGCTACAGCGGCGAGTCCGGCGGCCTGAACGAGGCGACCTCCGACATCTTCGCCGCCGCCGTGGAGTTCAGGGCGAACAACAGCTCGGACGTCGGGGACTACCTCGTCGGCGAGAAGATCGACATCCGCGGCAACGGCACCCCGCTGCGCTACATGGACAAGCCCAGCCGGGACGGCAACTCCAAGGACTACTGGTACTCCGGTATCGGCAGCGTGGACGTCCACTACTCCTCGGGCCCGGCCAACCACTTCTTCTACCTGCTCAGCGAGGGCAGTGGCGCCAAGACCGTCAACGGCGTCTCCTACGACTCCCCGACCTCCGACGGCAAGCCGGTGACCGGCATCGGGATCGCGGCGGCCGAGAAGATCTGGTTCAAGGCGCTCACCGAGAAGATGACGTCGACGACCAACTACGCGGGCGCCCGCACCGCCACCCTCTCCGCCGCGGCCGACCTGTTCGGCGCGGGCAGCGTCCAGCACAAGGCGGTGGCCCACGCCTGGGCCGCGGTCAACGTCGGCTCCCGGCCCGACGACGGCGAGGAACCCGGCGACAACGTCTTCGAGAACACCGACGACCACTCCATCCCCGACCCGGGCACCGTGGAGTCGCCGATCACGGTGAACAGGTCCGGCAACGCGCCCAGCGCGCTGAAGGTGGACGTGGACATCGTCCACACCTACCGCGGCGACCTCGTCATCGACCTGGTGGCGCCGGACGGGAGCACCTACCGGCTGAAGAACTCCGGCTGGGACTCGGGCGACGACGTCCGGGCGTCCTACACGGTCAACGCATCCTCCGAGGCGGCCTCCGGCACCTGGAAGCTGCGTGTGAGGGATGTCTACCGCTCCGACTCCGGCTACATCAACAGCTGGAAGCTGACGTTCTGAGCCGCGGCCCGGTCCGCACGCCGGACCGGTAGAACGCGGGGGGACGGGAACGGAAGCGGGGGGGGGGGGGGGGGGGGGGGGGGGGGCGGGCGG
>NZ_JBXUOY010000099.1:0-16825 GCF_057196705.1 Streptomyces sp. ATLC9
GCTGCCCACGGCGCCCCCCCTCCGCAGCCGCCCCGGCCGGTACCCGGCACGTCCTAGGCGGCCGAGGGCAGCCAGGCCTCCCGGAACCTCCGGCGGGCCCGGTGCAGACGGGAGCGGACCGTCCCCACCGGCAGGGAGAGGACCCGAGCCATCTCCTCCTCGTTGAGCCCGTAGGCGCGCAGGGTGAGCACCTGCCGGTGGGAGGTGGAGAGTCGGTCCAGTACGTCGCTGATGTGCACCGCGTCCAGCGGGTTGGCCTCCTGCCACGGGTCGCCCCGCATGTAGACCCCTTCGTCACCCGCGCGTTTCGCGGTGCGGACGGCCTCGCGGAGCGTCACCGCACGCACCCAGCCGTAGAACGCGGCCGGCTCGCGCAGGGTGTGCAGACCGCGGTAGACGGCGAGGAGCGCCTCCTGGGTGGCGTCGGCGCCGTCGTCGTGGGTGACGGATCGGCACAGGCGGGCCACGTACGGCGTGATCCCGGTCAGCAGGTGGTTCATCGCCTGCTCGTCGCCTGCCTGGGCTCGGGGCAGCAGCGCGAGGGGGGTGGGGATATGACTGACGGTGCTCATGCGGGGGAGTGCTCCTTGTGGCAGCCGATGCGGTCGGACGCGGTGGGCCGGGGTGGCCGTCCTCACCGGGCGTTCACGGGCGCGGGCACGGGCTCGGTGACGTCCGTGAGGGCGAGGAGCCCGGCGAGGACGTCGTCGCGGAAAGCCCGCATGAAGGAAGGGCTGAAGCAGGCGGTGAAGTGCGGGAACTCGATGGCGAGCCGCCCTTCGAAGGAGACCACGCACGCCATGACGGGACTGCGGCCCGCCTGCGGGAAGTAGTTCTCACGAGCGGGCACCAGCCGGACGTCGGTGGCGTGCAGTCCGGCCGGCAGCCGGGGACCGGGGACGACGCCCATGTTCGTGGCGATCACGGTGGCCAGCTGCAGGGCCGGGTTCCGAGGGATCTCCGGCGTGATCCGCACCTCGTGATACTGGTCCGCGCGGGCGAGGAAGCCGCGCAGCCGGGTGTGGACGGCGCGCGCCAGCGACATCGGGTCGGTGTCCGTGGCGACATCGACGGTCTGCAGGTGGGTGGTGACGGCCGGCACCATGACCGAAGCGGGAAGCGGCGGGGACAGCCGGGACCGCAGGTCCACGGGGGACAGACAGCCGAGCGTGCGGGGACCGTCACCCTCCAGCCGGCGCCGTGCCGTCGTGAGCAGCGAGGCGGCGACGAGGGAGTGCACGGACAGACCCGCGCCACGCGCGGTCCGCCGCAGCCGGGTGGTGCACTCCTGGTCAAGAGTCAGCCGGCGCACCTCGATGTGTCCGTCGCCGGCCGGTTCCGCACCCGGCCGGGCGCCGGTGCCGGCCGGGCGCGGAACGTCGTAGGGCACGAGTTGTACGGGGTGCCGCCGCGTCTCCTCGACGCGACGCTCCAGGTAGGCGGCGGTGGCCGCCGGGTCCGCGTCGGGCAGCAGCCGACTGACGGGCCGCGGCCAGTCGGGGGAGTCCGCGCCGCCCCCGGAGACGGCGGCGGCCGCCTCCCTCCTGCCCGCGCCGACCTCGACCAGGGCCCGGTAGTGGTCCCAGACGGCGTTGTGCACGGCGATGCCGCTGTGCCCGTCCGTGACCGTGTGGTCCACGACGAGGACGAACAGATGGCGGTCGCCCCCCGGCGCGCTCACCAGGACCCCGCGGCTGAGCGGGCCCCCGACCGGCAGGGGAGTGTTCAACTCCGCCGCGTAGGCGTCCTCGCCGCCGGTGCGGGTGATCAGCCGAGGCCGTTCGTCCTCGGTGAGCAGGTGCAGTGCGAAGCCCTCACCGTCCGGCGCGATACGCGTGCGCAACATCGGGTGGGCCTGCGTGACGGCGTCGAACGCCGCGGACAGCGCCCCGGCGTCGACCTGTCCGCGCAGGGTGCAGGAAAGTACCGCTCTGCTTCGCTGTCCGACGTACAGCTTCTCGACCGGGCACAACGCACGGTGCATGCCGCCAGCCTTCTTTCCGTCGATCTTTTTCGTTCAGGGGTCGGTGACTCCTCGTCACCGCAGGGGCTCGAGCGCCCGGTGTCCGTTCGAGAGTGCAACGCCGGGGGCCGGCGGATCCACCTGCCGCGGAAGTCCGGACGGAAGTCGCGGGAATTCCCTAATGCCGGCCGGTGTCACCGCTATCCCGGCTCCCGCGTTCTTCAGGGAAATACCTGAATTCCCGGCGCGGGGCCGGTCCGGGCTTGATCGGCTTCGCGGCCCCGTCGCACCCTGGGGACACCTGCAGGACCGGCGGTGGGGCCGTGCCGACCCCACGCTTCCGGCGTGCGACCGCCCCTTTCCCGCTCTGTGGGCCGAGGCCGCACCCCCGTCCGCCCGACCGGACCGTCCCGGCCGGGACGCTACGACTTGCCACGTGAGGGCTGTGCCATGTCACTCCACGAGGAGTCACTCCGCGAGGACGACCACCGGCCACTGTCCGGAGCCCAGGAGGGACTCTGGTACGCCGGACGGCTCGCGTCCGACAGCGCCGCTTACAACACCGCGGAGGCGGTGGAGATCCACGGGGCCCTCGACACCGGCCTGTTCGAGGAGGCCCTGCGCCGGACCGTGGGCGAGGCCGACACCTTCGCCCTGAGCTTCCTCGACACGGACGACGGCCCTCGCTGCCGCCGGGCGCCGGACGCGAACGACTGGGCGCTGCGGCGGATCGACGTCAGCGAGGCCGAAGACCCCGAGGACGCCGCCTGGGAGCGGGTCCGCACGGACCTCGCGACGCCGGTGGACCTTGGCAGGGGGCCGCTGTTCTCGCACACCCTGCTCACCCTCGCCCCCGACCGGTACCTCTGGCTGCTGAGGGCCCACCACATCCTGCTCGACGGCTACAGCTACAAGCTCCTCGGCCGCCGCCTCGCCGACACCTACAACGCGCTGGCCGCGGAACGCGAACCCGCCCCGGCCGTCTTCGCACCCGTGAGCCGGCTGCGGACGGAGGAGGCGGCCTACCTCGCCTCCGAGCACTGCGCCCGCGACCGGGCGTACTGGTCCCGGCGGCTTGCCGGACTGCCGGAGCCCGTGCGGCTCACGCACCGCACCGCCGCCCCCGTCGCCCCGTTCCTGCGCCGCACCGTGGAACTGGGGAGCGCCGACGCGCAGGCCCTGGCGGACGCGGCCGCCCGGCTCGACGTCACGCGCACCGACCTGCTGACCGCCGCCGTCGCCGCCTACCTGCACCGCATGACCGGTGCCGACGACCTCGTGCTGGGCATGGCCACGATGAGCCGGCTGGGCAGTGCCGCTCTGCGCACTCCGGGCACTGCCTCCGACATCCTGCCGCTGCGTGTGGCCGCCGGCCCCGGCACCGCCGTCGCCGACCTGGTCCAGGCGGTCGCCGGCGAAGTCCGGCAGCTGCGCCGACACCAGCGGTACCGGGGCGAGTTCATCCGCCGTGACCTGAACCTGCCGGGCACCGGGCGCCGACTGTACGGGCCGGTGCTGAACATCGTCCCGTTCACCGAGTTCCTCGATTTCGGCGGCCACCGGGCCACCTGGCACCACCTCTCCGGCGGTGCCGTCGACGACCTCCAGATCACCGTGCGGCCCGGGACCCGGCCCGACGGGCTGTGGCTGGCCTTCGACGCCAACCCCGCCCTGTACGACGAGGACGAACTCGCCCTGCACCGCGACCGGTTCCTGGTCCTCCTGCGCCGACTGGCGCAGGCCGCGCCCACGGCGCCCGTGGGTGACATGGACCTGCTGCTGCCCGGTGAGCACCCGCGCGACCTTCCCGTGCGGGACCTCCCGGTCACCGCCACCCTCACCGAGCTGTTCGAGCGGCAGGCCAGGGACCGGCCGCGGCGCACCGCGGTGACCTGCGAGGGCGAACGGCTCACCTACGCGGAACTCGACGCCGAGGCCAACCGCCTGGCCCGGCTCCTGGCCGAGCGTGGCGCGGCCCCGGGCCGGGCGGTGGCGCTGGCCCTGCACCGGGGCATGCGGCTGCTGCCCGCCCTGCTGGCCGTCCTCAAGACCGGCGCCGCCTACCTCCCGCTGGACCCCGCCCATCCGGCGGAACGCCTGCGGCTGATCATAGACGACGCGGCACCCGTCCTGCTCCTCACCGAGACCGACCTCGCCCACCGCCTCGCCGACGGCGTCCCCACCGTCGCCCTGGACGACCCCGCGGTCGAGGCGGACCTCGCCGCCCGCCCGGCCGGCCGGCTGACCGACACCGAACGTCCGGGCCCGACGAGCCCGTCGGACATCGCGTACATCATCCACACCTCCGGCTCCACCGGCCGGCCCAAGGGCGTGCCCGTCCCGCACGCCAACGTCGTACGCCTCTTCACCGCCGCGGCCGAGCGGTTCGACTTCGGCGAGACGGACGTGTGGACGCTGTTCCACTCCTACGCCTTCGACTTCTCGGTGTGGGAGATCTGGGGCGCGCTGCTGCACGGCGGCCGGCTCGTCGTCGTTCCGTACGCCGTCAGCCGTTCGCCCGGGGACTTCCTGCGGCTGCTGCACCGCGAGGGCGTGACCGTACTCAACCAGACGCCGTCCGCCTTCGAGCAGCTCATCGACGCGGACGGCGAGCAGGAGTCCGGCAGTGGCCCGGACCCGGCGGGCACGTTGCGCTACGTCGTCCTCGGCGGTGAGGCCCTGCGCCCCGAGCGCCTGCGGCCATGGGCCGACCGGCACGGTCTCGAAAGCCCGGCGCTGGTGAACATGTACGGCATCACCGAGACCACCGTGCACGTCACCCACCACCGCATCACACCGGCCGACCTGACGGACCCCCGCCGCGGGAGCGTCATCGGCAGGCCGCTGGCGGACCTGCGGATACACCTGCTGGACGCGGCGGGTCGACCGGTGCCGCCGGGTGCCGTCGGTGAGATGCACGTGGCCGGCGCGGGCGTGGCGGCCGGGTACCTCGGCCGGCCCGAGCTGACCGCCGAGCGTTTCCTCGACGACCCCTTCGGCCCGCCCGGTGGCCGGATGTACCGCTCCGGCGACCTGGCGCGGCGCCGCGCCGACGGCACCCTCGAATACCTGGGCCGGGCCGACCAGCAGATACAGCTGCGCGGCTTCCGCGTCGAACCCGGCGAGATCGAAGCCGTCCTCGCCGCCCACCCGCAGGTCTCCCGGGCCGCCGTCGTCGTGCGCCGTGCCGACAACGGCGCCCGGCAGCTCGTCGCCTACACGGTGTCCGCCGGGCAGGAGCCGCCGAGTCCGGCGGAGCTGCGCGCCCACGCCGCCGCGCACCTGCCCGACCACATGGTCCCCGCGGCCTGCGTCGGCGTCGAGGCGCTCCCGCTGACCGCCAACGGCAAGCTCGACGCCGACGCCCTGCCCGCGCCCGACTTCACCGCCGCGGCGGCCGGCGCCCGCCCGCGCGATCCCCGGCAGAAGCTGCTGTGCACCCTGTTCGAGGACGTGCTGAGGCTGCCGCGCGAGACGGTGGGCGCCGACACCGACTTCTTCGGCCTGGGCGGCGACTCCCTGCTCGCCACCCGCCTGCTGGCCCGACTGCGGCACGAGACCGGAGCGGAGGTACCCATCACCGCCCTGTTCGACGGCCCGACACCGGCGGCGCTCGCACAGCGGCTCGCCGACCGGCCGAGCACCGCTCCCGACCGCCCGGCACCCGGCGGCGCCGGCCGTCCCGAGCGCGTCCCGCTCTCCTACGCCCAGGAACGCATGTGGTTCCTGAACCGGCTCGACGGCGCCGCGGCCACGTACAACATCCCGCTGGTCGTGCCGGTCGGCTCCACCGTGGACCCCGAGGCGCTGCAGGCGGCGCTCGGCGACCTCGCCGGCCGGCACGAGAGTCTGCGCACGGTGTTCGCCGAACAGGACGGCGTACCTCACCAGCGCATCCTGCCGCCGCAGGAGCTGCCCCCGCGGCTGCGCCGGGTGGACTGCCCGGCCGACGAGATCGCCGCCCACGTCACCGCGGCCTGCCGGCACCGCTTCGACCTGACCGGCGAAAGCCCCCTGGCCGCCTGGCTGCTGGGGACCGGGGAGGAGCGGACGCTGGTGCTGGTGCTGCACCACAGCGCGGCCGACGGCTGGTCGCTGCGCCCTCTCGCGGACGACCTGTCCGCCGCCTACGCGGCGCGCCGCACGGCCCGGACCCCGGAGTGGGAACCACTGCCGGTGCAGTACGCCGACCACGCCGTCCGGCAACGCGCCCTGCTCGCCCCCGGCCCCGACGGGGCGGGACGGCTGGAGCGGCTGACCGCCCACTGGTGCGAGACGCTGGCCGGCCTGCCAGAGGAGTGCACGGTACCCGGCGACCGGCCCCGCCCCGCGTCCCCGCGCGGCGGCGGCGCCCATGTCACCGAGACTGTGGACGCCGCCCTCCACCGGGAACTGCTGGGCCTGGCCGAGAGTGAGGGTGCCAGTCTCTTCATGGTGCTGCACGCCGCGGTGAGCGCCCTGCTCACCCGCTGCGGAGCCGGCGAGGACATCGTCGTCGGCACCCCCGTCGCGGGCCGCTCCGAACCCGTCCTGGACGACCTGATCGGGCTGCTCACCAACACCCTCGTCCTGCGTGCCGACACCTCCGGCGATCCCGCCTTCCGGGAGCTGCTCGCCAGGCTGCGCCCGCACGACCTGGCGGCACTGGACCACCAGGACCTGCCCTTCGACCGGCTGGTGGACGAGCTGAACCCGCCCCGCCGCCCCGGCCGCCACCCGCTGTTCCAGATCATGCTGGCGATGCAGAACAACGAGCCCGCCGTGCTCCGGCTGGACGGCCGCGAGGTGCCACTGCGGCCCACCGCCACCGGTACCGCCAAGTTCGACCTCTTCGTCGACGTCCTCGAACGGCGTGGTGGCGACGGTGCGCCCGGCGGACTCGACCTGCACATCGAGTACGCCACGGACCTGTACGACACCCCCACCGCCGAGGGGTTCGCCCGCGCCCTGCGGGAGCTGCTGCGCGCGGTGTGCGCGGACCCGGACCGCAGGATCGGGGACCTGCCGGCGCCGCCCCCGCGCACCCCGGCCGCGTCCCGCGCGTCCGCCGCCGAGCCGGCGGACGCGGCCCTGTCCGTACCCGGCATCCGCGACGCGGTCGCCCTGCCCGGCCCCGACGCCGAATCACCGCACTTGTACGTGGTGGCGGGCCGCACGGACGCCGTCGAGCGCGTCGAACGGATCCTCGACGAGGCCGGCCACGGCACCGTCCGCGTCACGGAGCTCAACGCCCTGCCCCGCACCGCCGACGGCACCCTCGACACCGGCGCGTTGCGCGCCCTGCCGACGGTGGACCGCACGGCCGCCGAATCCTGGCGGCGGCGACTTGCCCGCGTCCCCGGCGTCCGCACGGCCGAGGCCGGGGTGGAGGCCGTGCCGGAGGAACTGGGCCACCGGCACGCCGGCCCCCCTCGCCGCACCGCCCCGTCAGTACCGGCCGGCGGCCCGCGCACCGCGACCGGGGCCGTTCCCGCGCTGAGCGAGGGACCGGAGCCGACCGAACCGACCGTGTCCGGCTGGGCGCAGGCCCTCGTCCGCGCGGCCGAGAGCGGCCACGGGGACATCGTGCACGTGCACGCCGACGGCAGCGAGACGCGGCGCGGCTACGCGTCCCTGCTCTCGGAGGCGTCCAGGGCTCTGGCGGGACTGCGGCGGGCCGGACTGCGCCCCGGCGACCGGGTGATCCTTCAGTGCGACGCCACCGAGGACTTTCTCGCCGTGCTGTGGGGCTGCGTCCTGGGCGGTTTCGTCGCCGTCCCGCTGACCGTCCCCGCCTCCTACGCCACCCCCTCGGCGGCGCTGACCAAGCTGGAGGGCATCTGGCGGATGCTCGGCCGGCCCTGGACGGTGTGCTCCGCCGGCCTGGAGCCCGGCCTGCGCGACCTGGCGGCCCGCCAGGACTGGCCGGGGCTGCGGCTGACGACGGCCGACGAACTGCGGGACGCGCCCCAGGACCGCGACTGGTACGCCGCACGGCCCGACGACCTCCTCCTGATGCTGATGACGTCCGGCAGCACCGGCCTGCCCAAGGCCGTGTGCCTGACCCACCGCAACGTGCTGACCCGGTCCGCCGCCACCGCCACCATGAACCGGCTCACGGAGCGGGACGTCTCCCTGAACTGGATCCCGCTCGACCACGTCACCGGCGTGGTGATGTTCCACCTGCGCGATGTGTACCTGGGGTGCCGGCAGATCCACGCGCCGACCTCCTGGATCCTCCAGGACCCGCCGCGCTGGATGGACCTCGCCCACCGGCACCGGGTCACCGTCACCTGGGCGCCCAACTTCGCCTTCGGACTGCTGGCCGAGCAGGCCGACCGCTTCCGCGACCGGGAGTGGGACCTGAGGCCGATGCGGCTGGTGATGAACGCCGGTGAGGTCGTGGTGGCCGCGGCCGCCCGCCGGTTCCTGCACACGCTGAGGTCGTTCGGGCTGCCGCAGGACGTGATGCACCCCGGCTGGGGCATGTCGGAGACCTGCTCGGTGGTCACCGACGCCGTGCTGCCGGCCGAACCGCCGGGCACCGACGAGACGTTCGTCAGCTGCGGCCTGCCCTACCCCGGCTTCGCCATGCGGATCGTCGACGAGCGGCACACCGTGCTCGCCGAGGGCGACATCGGCCGGCTCCAGGTCCGCGGCACCTCCGTGACCGGGGGCTACCACGACAACCCGGCGGCCAACGCCGAGGCGTTCACCGATGACGGCTGGTTCGACACCGGCGATCTGGCCTTCCTGCGCGACGGCGAGCTGTACATCACCGGCCGCGCCAAGGACGTCATCATCGTCAACGGCGTCAACCACCACAGTCACGAGATCGAGGCCTGCGTCGAGGAACTGCCTTACGTCGTCCGCAGTTTCACCGCCGCCTGCGCGGTGCGCTCCGACCCGTCGGCGGCCACCGACGAACTCGCCCTGTTCGTCCACCTCGCGCCGGAGCACGACCCCGCCACCGCGCTGCGGGAGATCGCCGGCAAAGTGACCCGGGAGATCGGCGTCAGCCCCGCCTTCCTCGTGCCGGTCGCCGCCGATGCCGTCCCGAAGACCGAGATCGGCAAGATCCAGCGGACCAGACTGCGCAAGAGCTTCGAGGCGGGCGCCTTCGACGACGCGATCCGTGAGGCCCGGCTGCTGCTGGGGACGGCCGCCACCCTGCCCGACTGGTTTCTGCGGCCGGTGTGGCAGCGGGCCGAGCGCCACCACCCGCCCGCGGCGGCGGCCGGCCGGCACACCCTCGTCCTCGCGGGCGGCGACCCGCGGGCGCAGGACCTCGCCGGGCACCTCGCGCGGGCGCTGCGGGCCGGCGGCGGGCTGTGCACACAGGTCACCGACGGGACGTCGTACGCCCGGCAGGACGCCGCCCGCCACCGGATCCGCCTCGCCGAGGAGGCCGACTACAAGGCGCTGCTGCGGGTCCTGGAAGCCGACGGACGACCGGTCGACGCCATCGTGCACCTCGGCGCGCTGCACACCGCGCAGGCCGCCGGTCAGGAAGCCGCCGACACCGGGGCCGGCTCCCTGATCGCGCTGGCACGGGCCCTCGCCGACCGGTCCGCCGGGCCGGCCGGCGAGGGCCCGGTCGACCTGCTGTACGTGACGGCAGGCGCCCAGGCGGTCACCGCCGAGGACCGCCCCTGTCCGGCGCGCGCCATGGCCGGCGCGGTACTGAAGTCGCTGCGGGAGGAGCTGGGCGGGCTGCGGTGCGTCCACCTGGACCTCGACCCGCGAGGCGACGAGGACCCCGTACCCCTGCTGCTCGCCGAAGTGGCCGGCACCCCCGCCGACACCGAGGTCGCCCGCCGGGGCGGACGGCGCCTGGTACGCCGACTGGCACCCCTGCCCGAGTCGGCGCCCGGTGCCGAACCGCCCTCTGCCGAAGGCTTCCACCTGGTCAGCGGGGGACTGGGCGGCGTCGGGACCGAGCTCGCCGCCCATCTCCTGCGGACGCCCGGCACCCGGCTCCTCGTCCTCGGCCGTACCCCGCTGCCCGCGGAGGACGCCTGGCCGGGGCACCTGGCCGCCGGAGGGCGCCCGGCCGCCCGCATCGAGGCCTACCGGCGGCTGCGGGAGCTGGGGGAGGTGCGGTACGAGTGCGCCGACGTGACCGACGAGCGGCAGGTGCGGGACGCCGTCCGCGCGGCCGCCGAGCACTGGGACGTGCCCCTGGTGTCCGTACTGCACCTGGCCGGGACCCTCCTCGAGTGCCCCGTCGGCGAACTGGATCCGGCCGCCTGGCGCGAGGCCCTGGACGCGAAGGTGCGCGGCGCCTGGACCCTGCACCGGGTGAGTGCGGACCACCCGGTGGGCTCCTTCGTCACCTTCTCCTCGGTGAACGGCTACTTCGGCGGCGCCATGAACACCGCCTACGCCGCCGCCAACGCCTACCTCGACGCGCTCGCCTCGCACCGCCGCACCCTCGGACTGCCCGCGCAGAGCCTGGCCTGGAGCATGTGGCGCGAGCGGGGCATGAGCAGCGGCTACCGGCTCACCCCGCTCACCGAGGCCCGCGGCTACCGCGTCCTGGACACCGCCGCCGCGCTGCGCTCCTTCGACCTCGCCCGCACCCTGGACGAACCCCACCTGCTGATCGGCGCCGACCGCAGCGTCCCCTGGGTCCGCAGCCACGTCCTCGAACCGGCCCGGCAGGTGCGGCGACTGGCCGGACGCGTCGCCCTGGAGGAGGGCGCCGACCTCGGCGCGCTGCACCGGGCCGCCGCCGAGGCCGCCGGCGGCGACCACTGGGTACTGCGCGCGGCCGGCGGTGCCGGGCATTCGGTCGCGCCCTCCGACGAGTCGGGGGAGCGGCTGCGGGCGCTGGAGAGCCGGCTCGCCGGTCTGTGGCGCGAGGTCCTGGGCCGCGACCGGGTCGGCCCGGAGGAGAACTTCTTCGACCTGGGCGGCAACTCGCTGCTCCTGGTCGCCGCCCAGAGCGCGGTCAAGAGGGCCTTCGGGTACGAACTGCCGATCGTCGACCTGTTCGCGCATCCCACCGTGCGCGACCTGGCCCGCCACCTGTCGACCCTGACCGGACCGGAGGTCCCCCGGGCCACGGGCGCCCCGCCGACGGCGGAACCGCAGGCGCCGTCGCCGACCGCCGGAACCGGGCCGAGCGGCCTGGACCGCGCCAAGGAACGAGCCCAGCGGCAGCGCATGGCCCGCGCCCACCGCTCCGCACGGCACGGGAAGGACCGAGGCCATGCCTGAGACCCCCCGACCGCAGGACGAGCAGACCCCGGCCGTCGCCGTGACCGGCATGGCAGGCCGCTTCCCCGGCGCGGACGACCTGGACGCGTTCTGGGACAACCTGGCCGCCGGACGCGAGTCGGTGCGGCCCGTCACCGACGAGGAGTTCCTGGCCGCCGGCGGAGCCGAGCGCGACCTCGACGACCCCACGCTGGTCCGCATGGCGTCGGTCATCGAGGGGATCGACCGCTTCGACTCCGGGTTCTTCGGCTACAGCCCCGCCGAGGCGGCCGTCATCGACCCCCAGCAGCGGCTGCTGCTGGAGACGGCATACCACGCGCTGGAGGACGCCGCGGTTCTCGGCCCCGGCGCCGCGACCGGTACGTTCGGCGTGTACGCGGGCAGCGGCGACAGCCGCTACTACCCGGCTCACGTCCATCCGCGGTACGCCGGGCGGCCCGGGTCGGTGGAGCTCGTGCACGCGGCCACCGCCAACTCCCTGGGCACGCTCGCCACCCGCGTCTCCTACGAGCTGGGGCTGACCGGTCCGAGTCTGTCGCTGCAGACGGCCTGTTCCACCGCGCTCGTCGCCGTGCACACCGCCTGCCAGGACCTGCTCGACTACCGGTGCGACACCGCGCTCGCCGCCGCCGTCTCCGTCAACCCCTCGGCGCTGCTGGGCTACCGCTACGTGCCCGACGGCCCCTTCTCGCCCGACGGGCACTGCCGGGCGTTCGCCGAGGACGCGGCCGGCACCTCCTCCGGTGACGGCGTCGGCGCCGTCGTCCTCAAACGGCTGGAGGACGCCCTCGCCGACGGTGACCGCATCCGCGCCGTCATCCGGGGCAGCGCCGTCAACAACGACGGACGCCGCAAGGTGGGCTTCAGCGCGCCCAGCGCCGCCGGCCAGACCGAGGTCATCCTCGCGGCGCAGGCCCAGGCGATGACGGACGCCGACACCATCGGCCTGGTCGAGGCGCACGGCACCGCCACGCGCCTGGGGGACCCTATCGAGGTCGCCGCGCTCACCGAGGCCTTCCGGCAGTCCACGCGGCGCCGCGGCTACTGTGCCCTCGGTTCCGTGAAGACCAACATCGGCCACCTCGGAGCGGCCGCCGGTATCGCCGGGCTCATCAAGGCGGTCCTGGCCCTGGAGCACCGGAGGATCCCGCCGAGTCTGCACTTCGAACGCCCCAACCCGCACATCGACTTCGCCGCCGGCCCGTTCCGGGTCCCCACCGCTCTGGAGGACTGGCCCGCGGGCGGACACCCCCGGCGGGCCGCGGTCAGCGCTTTCGGTATCGGCGGCACCAACGCCCACGTCGTCCTGGAGGAGGCGCCGCCCACCGCGCCCGCCCCGCCCCGCCCGCCCGTGGACGGCCGCCGCCTGGTGCTGCCCCTGTCCGCGCGTACGGCCGGCGCGCTGCGCGGCCAGGCCCAGGCCCTCGCCCGCCACCTCCAAAGGCGACCGGAACTGCGCCTGGACGACATCGCGCACTCCCTGCGAGCCGACCGGCCCGCGCCGCGCCACCGCCTTGCCGTGACCGCCGCCTCCCGGGAGGAGGCCCTGTCCGCGCTGCGAGGCGCCGTGCCCGGCACACCGCCCCTGCCGGACGAGCCCGCCCGGGTGGCGTTCCTGCTACCGGGCGGCGGCACGCAGTACCCCGGCATGGGCGCGGAGCTCTACCGCGATCACGACGTCTACCGCGACACCGTCGACGAGTGCGCGCGCATTCTGCGCCCCGTCCTCGGCGCCGACCTGCGCGATGCCCTGTTGGGGCGGCGGCAGACCGACAGCACGGGCACGTTCCTCGCCCTGGTGGTCACCGAGTACGCCCTCGCCCGCACTCTCATGGCGGCGGGGGTGCGCCCGGACGCGCTCATCGGCCACTCGCTCGGCGAGTACACGGCCGCCTGCCTGGCCGGGGTGATCGACCTCGGTGAGATGCTGCCCCTGGTCACCGAACGCATCCGGCTCATCAGCTCCGCGGGCGGGGCGACCGTGGGAGTGGCGGCGCCCGTGGAGGAGGTGCTGCCGCTGCTCGACGAGCAGCTGTCCCTCGCCGCGGTGAACGGCCCCGCCGCCTGCACCGTCGCCGGGCACGACGACGCCGTCGCGCGCCTCGAGACCGAACTCACCCGGCGGGCGGTCCCGTTCCGCCGGCTGCGCATACCGGTCGCCGCCCACTCCCACGTCCTGGACCCGGTGCTGGGGACGTACGAGAAGCACCTGCGCGGCGTCACCCTGCGCCCGCCGCGGATCCCGTTCGTCACCAACGTCACCGGCACCTGGATCACCGACGCCCAGGCGACCTCGGTCCGGCACTGGATCGACCACACCCGCGACACCGTGCGCTTCGCCGAGGGCGTCACCGCCCTGTGGGAGCGCCGTCCCGTCCTGGTGGAGATCGGGCCGGGCGACACCCTGACCAAGCTGGCCGCCGCCCAGCTCGCGGAGCACGCGCCGGTGACGGTGACCACCATGCGACACGCCAAGGCCGACGCCGACGACGGGTTCGTCCTGGCCGAGGCACTGGGACGGCTGTGGAGCGCGGGCGTGGACACCGCGCTCCCCGAGGTGCCGGGTACGCCCCGGCGCGCACCGCTGCCCGCTTACGCCTTCGAACGGCACCGCCACTGGATCGACGCCCCCGGCGCCCGCACGGACCCCGGCGCACCGGACACCGGGACCGCGGCGGACGCCGGGCCTGCCCTCGGCCCGCGGCCCCGCCTGACGACCGAACACGTGCCCCCGCGCACCGAACGCGAACAGGCCGTGACCCGCCTGTGGGAGGAGACCCTCGGCATCGGCGGCATCGGCGTCCACGACAACTTCTTCGACCTGGGCGGCGACTCGATGCGCGCTGTCCTGCTGGCGGGCCGGCTGCGCCAGGCCGACGTGCTCGACGTGCCCGCCGCGGCCCTGCTGGCCGCGCCCACCGTGGCCGGACTCCTGGCGGCGGCCGAGGACACCGCGGCGCAGGAGCCGAGCGGCGGCGGGAAGGCCCTGGCGCCGCTTCTGCCGCTGCGGGCCCAGGGCGACGCCGCACCTTTGTTCTGCGTCCACCCCGGGGCGGGCGTGTCCTGGCGCTACACGGGGCTGCTGCCCCACCTCGGCGGCGACCAGCCGGTCTACGGCATCCAGGCGGCCGGCCTCGACGGCACCCGGCCGCCCGCGCCGGACGCGGCGTCCATGGTCGCCTCCTACGTCGACCTCGTCCGCGAAGTGCGACCGCACGGCCCCTACCGGCTGCTGGGCTGGTCCTACGGCGGCTTCGTGGCGCACGCGATGGCCTGCGCCCTGCAGGAGCGGGGCGAGCGGGTGGAACTGCTGGCCATGCTGGACGCCCCCCGGCCGTACGGTACGGAGTACGACGCCGCGGCGGTCGAACGGCAGGTGGCGTCCCTGCTGGCGAGGGTGGCCGGCCTGCCCGCCGAACGGGGAGCGGCCGACGTGCCGGACGTGGCGGCCGTCCTCGCCCGCCTCGACGCCGGCCTGGCGGCCGATCCGGCGAGTTCGCCGGTCACCCGGACCGAGGCCGAGGCCATCGCCGCGGTCATGCGCAACAACCTGCGCATCGCCCCCCAGTTCGGGCCCGGTGTCTTCCGCGGCGATGTGCTGTTCTTCAGCGCCGCCCGGGAGGAGGCCACCGACTTCCCCGGCGACCTGGCCGTACTGCCCGACAAGATCGAGGACTGGCGGCCCCACGTCGAGGGAACCCTGCACGACCACCGAGTGCCGTGCGGGCACTACGAGATGACCGAACCCGAACCCATCGCACTGATCGGCGCCACGGTCGCCAAGGCGCTCCGTGAGGCGCCCCACTGACCGACCGGCCCCGCCCCTGTCCACCTTCCCGAGCGGGACTCGACCATCCAGGAGCCCCATGTGACCGCGATCGCCACCCAGGACCTCTACGAACTCGGTGACGCGCCCGAGATGGGCACCGTGCCGAAGAAGATGTACGCCTCGCTGATCCGCCGCGAGCGCTACGGGCGGCCCATCGACGCCTTCCGCACCGAAGTGGTCGATGTGCCCCCCGTCGGGCGCGGACAGGTGCTCGTCAAGGTGATGGCGGCCGGGGTCAACTACAACAACGTCTGGGCCGCCCTGGGACATCCGCTCGACGTGATAACCGCCCGGCGGAAGGCCGGTGCCACCGAGGATTTCCACATCGGCGGCTCCGACCTGTCCGGCATCGTGTGGGCCGTCGGCGAGGGGGCGCGGAACGTCCGGCCGGGCGACGAGGTCGTCGTGCTGGCCAGCCGGTGGGACGAGTCGGCCGAGGACATCCGCCTGGGCGCCGACCCGGCCTTCTCCACCACCCAGCGCGTGTGGGGGTACGAGGAGAACTACGGCTCCTTCGCGCAGTTCGCGGTCGTCGACGACTACATGTGCCACCCGAAGCCCGCCCGCCTGTCCTGGGCGGAGTCCGCCTGCTACATGGCGACGGCGGCCACCGCCTACCGCCAGCTCTTCGGCTGGGAACCGCACACGGTCCGGCCGGGCGACCCGGTGCTGATCTGGGGCGGGGCCGGCGGCCTGGGCAGTATCGCCATCCAGCTCGTGCGACACGTCGGCGGCATCCCCGTCGCGGTCGTCTCCGGCCAGGAGCGCGGCGAGTTCTGTGTGAAGCTCGGCGCCCGGGGATGGATCGACCGGCGCGAGTTCGACCACTGGGGCAGGATGCCGGACACCTCCGACGAGGCGGCGATGGCCCGCTGGCTGGCCGGTGCGCGCGCCTTCGGGCGGCGTTTTTGGGAGGTGCTCGGCGAGCGCCGGGGTCCGCGGATCGTGCTGGAGCACTCCGGCGCCGACACCATCCCCACGTCCATGTACCTGTGCGCCAACGGGGGCATGGTCGTCATCTGCGGCGGGACCACCGGTTACAACGGTGACGTGGATCTGCGTTTCCTGTGGATGCGGCAGAAGCGGCTGCAGGGATCGCATGTGGCCAGCGCCCGTGAGGCTCGCGAGGTGACCCGGCTGATCGACCGGGGCTTCGTCGACCCGTGCCTGTCGCGGACGTTCGGCTTCGAGGAGATCGGCCTGGCGCACCAGCTCATCCACGACAACCGCCACCCCGCGGGCAACATGGCGGTCCTGGTCAACGCACGGGCCTGAGGCGCGGGACGGCCCCCGGGCCCCCCCCCCCCCCCCGCCCCGCGGCCCGGGCCCCGGGCCCCCCCCTCCCCACCGGCGGCCGGCGGTCAGCGGTCCGCCCAGCCGAGGACCGTACTGAACACACCCGCGCCGACCGCCACCGCCTCGACCTGCACGGCCAGTGCCGGGCCCCTCCGTGTCTCGATCCGGAGCCCCTGGGCCAACGGGCGCGCCCGCAGGTCGCGCAGGCTCCTCAGCATGTCGTCCGGCAGCGCCCGCGGCCCGGTGTGCAAAGCCTTCCACGCGGCCTCCTTCGCCGAGAACAGCGAAGTCACCGACCACGGCGCCGTCCCGGCCGGGGAAGCGCGCAGCAGCGCCTCCTCGTCGTCGCGCAGCACCAGCCGCGCCGCCCCGGCGGGCAGGGGACGCAGTTCCAGATCGCAGCCGAGGGGGAGGTCCCGGCCCGGCGCCCGGGCCACGGCCACCGCGACGCCCGCGCTGTGCGCGATCGACGCCGTCCGCCCCGGCGGGAACCTCGGCAGGCGGCCCGTCCGCGGTATCTGCCCGCACTCCAGCCC
>NZ_JBXUOY010000100.1:0-16791 GCF_057196705.1 Streptomyces sp. ATLC9
GGCCGGCGCGGCGGGGAGGGCGGGTCCGGTGGCGGGCGCCTGGGCCTCCCGCGTGGTCCTGGAGGGCCTGGCGGCCGGGACCGCGGCCGGGAACGGGGCCTCGGCACGCTGCTGTGCCAGCAGGTGCGGCGGCAGCAGGACCACCACACCGGTGCCGCCCCGGGAGGACGGCCGGTAGCTCACGGAGATGCCGTACTTGTGGGCCAGCAGCCCGACCACGGCCAGACCGAGGCGGGTGCCCTGGAGGTGGGCGAGGTCGGTCGAATCACCGGAGACGGCCTTCTCCGCGCGGCGCATCGCGGCGTCGGACATGCGCAGTCCGCTGTCCTCGATGGTCACCACCAGGCCCGCGGTGCGCTCCTCGACGTAGACGTTGACCTCGTCGATGGGCGGGGAGAAGTTCGCGGCGTTGTCGATGAGCTCCGCGAGCAGGTGCATCACGCCCTCGGCGGCGAACCCGGCGATCGCGGTGGAGCTGGCGCAGTGCATGCGGACCCGCTGGTAGGCGGCGATGCGTCCCACCGCACCGCGCAGGATGCTCTCCATGATGATCGGCTTGTTCCAGGCCCGGCTGGCGCGGCCGCCCATCAGCAGGGCCAGGCGGTCGGTGAGCAGTCCGACCTGCGAGGTGCTGTGGTCCAGCCTGAGCAGGTCGCCGAAGACCTCCTCGCCGTGCCGCTCCTGCATCTCGCGCAGGTCCGCCAGCATGCTCACGGCCGCCGCCTGCACCCGGCTGAGGGCCTTGGTACCCGCCGTCCGGGCGGCGGCCGACCGCCGTTCACTGGTCGCGTACTCCCGGATCACGAACTCCGTCAGGGTGGCCAGCCGCTCGTCGTCGGGGCGCGGCACCTTCGCCAGGGCCGTGCCCGCCGAGGCGCCGCCGCGCAGCCGCTCGAAGGTCCTGGGCAGGACGTTCGCCAGGAGGTCGTCCACCCCGTCCGCCAGCGCCTGCGCCCGCCGGACCGCCTCGTCCCGTCCGGCCTGCGCGGACAGCCGCTGCCCGGTGGCGGAGGAGACCTCGTGCGCGAAGACGTGGAGGACCCGCTGGAGCGGGAGGTCCTCCGGGACGGGCATCCCCGCCAGCGCCTCCTCCGGCCGGGCGCCGGTCCGCAGCCGCTCGGCGACCGCCGGCAGGACGGAGTCGGCCAGGTGGGCGGTGTGCGCCTGCCGGTAGTCGGACTGGCGGCGCAGCGCCGTGTTCTCGGCCGCGGCGTTCGCGGAGGCGGCGGTCGTCCGCCGCAGGGTCAGGAAGACGGCGAGGGAGGCCGCGACGGCCAGGACTCCGGCGACCGCGACCACGCCCAGCAACCAGGGGCGCGTGCTCTCGGGGGCCGCGGCGGCGCCCGCCACTCCGCCCGCCACGAGCGCCGTCAGGCCGACGGCGAGTAAGGCGAGGGGCAGGCGTCCTCCGGGCACTCGGTGCTGGCCGGGGGCGGCAGGATCTGACATCGCGCAATCCCTGTGGCTGTGTGGGGGCGAGTGATGCGGTCGGAAGACAAAAGGCGGCCGAAAGCCCGCTGGAGAAAGGGGAGTTGCCTTCTCGTGCGATTGCCTTCGTCATAGTAACCATGCATCACACGGCGCGTGTGCCGAGCCGATGAAGGAGACGCCAGGGCTTCTCCCCCGGGCCGCCGGCCCGGACCCGTGCGGTGTCCGCGCCGGGCATCATGGGGTGCGACCACGACTTCCCCGGGGGATCCATGCGCGTACGCCGTCCTGCCGACCGCCGCCGCTCTGCTCCCGGCCTCCGCGTGCGGCGGGGACGGCGGCCGTCAGGACGGCGGCATCCATGTCAGAGCGCGGATTCTCCTCCGGACGGAGCGCCGGTGCCGGCCGCGCCCGCAGCGGCCCCGTCCGGTGACGGCTCCGGTGCCGCCGGACCGGACCGCGGGGACGGCCCGGCGGACGCCTCGATGCCGAGGGCGAGATCGCGGACGGTCTCCGTCTCGCGGCGGAACAGCCGGTACCACATGAAGAGCACGAAGCCCGCGAAGACGAACCACTGCGCGGTGTAGCCCAGGTTCTGGAACGCCTTCAGGTCCAGTCCCGTGCCCGTCGGCGCGACCGGCGGCACCGCCTCCATCGGCTCCTGTGCGCGCTGGACGGTGACCCACGCGTCGTACACGTCGTAGGGCACCAGGTTGACCAGCGTGGCCGCGCTGATGATGCCGATCCGGCCCTGCGGCAGGGCGCCGCCGACGGCTCCCGGTGAACTCTGGCTCTCCGGTGCCTGGAGCATCCCGGTGACGCTCACCTCGCCGGCCGGCGGCGCGGGCACCCGCGCGGGGTCGGCCTCGCCGGGCAGCCAGCCGCGTACGACGGGCAGGGCCCGGCCGTCGCCGGTGCGCAGCGGGGTCAGCACGTAGAAGCCCTCGCGGTCGCCGAGGCGGCGGCCGGGTACCAGGAACTCGTGGGCCGCGTCGTAGCGGCCGGTGGCCCGGGCGGCCTGCCCGACGGTCTCCTGGGTGAGGGGCAGCAGATCGTCCAGCTCTCCGGCGTCGGCCTCGGCGGTCTCCTCCGCCGAGCGCTCCTGCCGGGCCTGGTGGGAGTCCACGCGGTCCTCGAAGCGGCTGAGCTGCCAGCTCCCCATGAACAGGCACACGGGGATCGAGAGCAGCACGAAGAGGTTGATCACCCACCAGCGCGGGGTCAGCAGGAACCGGTACACGCCCTCAACGGTACGGGGGCGGGGCGGGGGCGGCCCGTCCGACCCCGCCGCGCGCCGCGCGCGGGCCCGCTGCGCGTCAGCTCTCCGGTACGGGGCCGGTGCGGTACACCGTCCCCGCGCAGGCCCCGGCGATCTCGATCCTGCCGATGCGCGGCTCCCCCGCCGCGGGCACGTAGCGCAGGACGACCGAGGCCGCCGCGGCACCCGGACCGGAGCCGCCGCTGTCGTACGCGAGCTGGGGGCTGACGCCGCTGCTCTCGGTGGGCTCCTCGACGGTGTCACCGCCCTCGCCGCCCTGGCCGCCGTCGGGGGGCGCCGTGCCGCCGCCGGTGTCGGCGCCCGCGGAGGAGGCCGGGCCGCCGCTGCCGCCGGTGCCCCCTCCTCCGCCGCCGGTGCCGCCTCCGGAGTCCGTCCCCGCGGAGGAGCCGCCGGGAGCCGTCGGATCCGGGTCAGGGGGCACCGGGCAGCCGGTGGTGGCGCCGCCATCGCGCGGCACCCAGGCGAACCGCACCACGTACGAGCGGCCCGGTTCCAGGACGAACGAGCCCGGTTCGAGCTGGGGGTCGGGCAGCTTGGCCGCCCTGCCGCCAAGGGTGTGGTCGACGACGCCGAAGCCGGTCGGGTCGGCGGCGCCCACCGGGGTGGCGGTGACGGTGTCGGATCCGTCCACCAGGCAGGAGGCGCCCGAGACGTTCGTGATCCTGAAGGCCCCGTACACATGGCCGTCCGCGTCGGCGGGGCTCACCGTGGAGCCACCGTCGCCGATCTGGGAGCGCAGGCAGCTCGGCGAGGTCGGGCCGAGTGCGTCGCCGGTCTCGGAGGACGACGCGGAGCCGTCCCTGCCGGAGCCGTCGCGCGATCCCGCCGCGTCCTGCCGGCCGTCGCCCGCGGACTGCCGGCCGGTCTCCCGCTCCGCGGCGTCGCCGCTCTGGCCGCCCGCCCCGGCCCCCTCCCGCGGGTCCTGGGCGCTGGCGGCGTTGGTGGCGTTGCCGTCCAGGACCCGGTTGATGACGCCGCTCTGCACCAGGGCGGGGGTGGCCACGCCGATGACGAGGCCGGCCGCGACCGCCCCGACCGCCAGCTGCCCGCGGCGGGCGCGGCGGGCGGGTACGGCGTGGTGGAGGCGCTCGAGGGCGTCCGGGGCCGGCGCGACGTCCTCGACGGCGCCGCGCAGCATCAGCCGCAGCGACCGCTCGTCCAGGCCGTCCGGGTCCACCGGGCCGTCCGGGTCCACCGGGCCGGCCGGGTCCTCGCCCGCCGAGCCGCTCTCGTCCGGCCCCCGTCCCTCCCGCCCCCCGCCCTCGCCGTCCCCGGTTCTCCCCTGCGGGTCGCCCTGTTCCTCGTGCCGTCCGTCGCCGCTCATGCGGGCGCCTCCATCGCGACCCGCAGGGCGGCGATGCCCCGGGAGCCGTATGCCTTCACCGAGCCGAGCGAGATGCCGAGCGTCTCGGCGACCTGCGCCTCGGTCATGTCCGCGAAGTACCGCAGGACCAGCACCTCCCGCTGGCGGCGCTGGAGCTTGCGCAGCGCCTTCTTCAACTCGTCCTGCTCGATGCGCGCGTACGCGCCCTCCTCCGCGCTGGCCATGTCCGGCATCGGCTTGGAGAGCAGCTTCAGCCCCAGGATGCGGCGGCGCAGCGTGGACCGGGAGAGGTTGACGACGGTCTGGCGCAGATACGCCAGTGTCTTCTCCGGTTCCCGCACCCGCCTGCGCGCGGAGTGCACGCGGATGAACGCCTCCTGCACCACGTCCTCGCAGGACGCGGTGTCGTCGAGCAGCAGGGCGGCGAGCCCGAGCAGGGAGCGGTAGTGGGCCCGGTAGGTCTCGGTGAGGTGGTCGACGGTGGTGCCCGCCACGGTGGTGCCCGCTGCCATCGTGCCGTCAGCGTCCCTCGGCTGTGAGGGGAGCCGTGCGGGACGGGAAGCCGACCAGGGAGCGATCACGGGCGTGCCCCTGCCGGGCGTGCCGCCGCCCGCGGGGGCCCGTACGGGCGCCGTTGCGATTCCGAGTGCCTCTGCCACGCCTGTTGGACACGCTTCCCCCCGTCAGGGTTGTACGCGCGGAGCGTCGTTCTTCCCGGCGAACCGGACGACCGCATGCGTACCACCTCTTCCTCTCCGCCGCCGAACAGGCGCCTTCGGTTTCCGGCAGCGGAACGGGAGACGCCCGCGCCCGGATCGCGGTTCCGGGCATGCGAGGGAAAATCCTCATCCAGAAGGCTGGTCCGGATCAAGCGGTTACTGGGTATGACTTCATTACAAGTCCTTCACAACCGGCTCCGCGGTGCCCGGCTCCGGCCACCGGCGGCGGAGCGTACGGCCCGCCGTCCACCCGCCATGTCCTGTCCGGCCGCAGCGGGGCCGGTGAGAGCCGGTGAGAGCCGACGGGACAAGCGGGAACAGACGACGGGGAGCCGATGGGGATCGACGTCGTTTTCCGGTCATTCCCCGGTGCGCTCGGCCGCGATCAGCTCGCCGATCTGCGCCATGTTGAGCGCGGCGCCCTTGCGGAGGTTGTCGCCGCACACGAACAGCTCCAGCACCCGCGGGTCGTCCGGCGAGCACCGCACCCGCCCCACCCAGGCGGGATCGGTGCCGACCGCGTCGGCCGGGGTGGGGAACTCACCGACCGCCGGATCGTCGCACACCACCACGCCCGGCGCGTTCGCCAGGATCTCGTGCGCCTTCGCCACCGAGACCTCGTTCTCGAAGCGTGCGTGCACCGACGCCGAGTGGGTGGTGACGACGGGCACCCACACACAGGTGGCGGTGACCCGCAGCCCCGGCAGGCCCAGGATCCTGCGGGTCTCCTCGCGGACCGCCAGTTCCTCGTCCGTCCAGCCGTCCTCGGCCGGCGCCCCGGAGAAGGGCACCACGTTGAGCGCGACCGGTGCCGCGTACGGGCCGGTGTCGCCCACCGCGCGCCGTACGTCGCCGGGGTGGACGCCCAGCTCCGCGCCGGCCACGGCCGCGAGCTGCTCGCGCAGGGTCTCCACACCCCGCCGCCCGGACTCGGAGACGGCCTGGTAGGTGGAGACGACCATCTCCTCCAGACCCCACTCCGCGTGCAGGGCCCCCAGTGCCACGACCGTCGTCAGGGTGGCGCAGCCGGGATTGGCGACGATGCCGCGGGGTCTGGTCCGCGCCGCGTGGGCGTTGACCTCGGGGACGACCAGCGGTACGTCCGGGTCCGCCCGGAACGCGCCGGAGTCGTCCACCACCACCGCGCCCCGGGCCGCGGCCACCGGCGCCCAGTGGGCCGCGACCTCGGCGGGCACGTCGAACATCGCGACGTCCGCACCGTCGAAGACGTCCTCGCCCAGGGCGAGGACGTCGGCCTCCTCGCCGCGCACCGTCAGCCTGCGGCCGGCCGAGCGCTCCGAGGCGACCAGGCGGATCTCCCCCCAGACGTCCGCGCGCTCGGACAGCAGTCCCAGCAGCACGGTGCCGACGGCCCCGGTCGCGCCGACCACGGCCAGCGTGGGCCGGTCGGCGCGACCGATCGGGACGCGGGGGAGACCCCCGGCGGGGGTCATCGCCCGGTGCCCCCGTAGACGACCGCCTCGTCGCTCTCGCTGTCCAGGCCGAACGCGGTGTGCACCGCGCGGACGGCCTCGTTGACGTCGTCCTTGCGGGTGACGACCGAGATGCGGATCTCGGAGGTCGAGATCAGCTCGATGTTGACCCCGGCGCCCGACAGCGCCTCGAAGAAGGTGGCGGTGACGCCCGGGTTGGTCTTCATACCCGCGCCGACCAGGGAGATCTTGGCGATCTGGTCGTCGTAGCGCAGGGAGTCGAAGCCGATGGACGCCTTGGCCCGCTCCAGCGCCTCGATGGCCCGGCGGCCGTCGGTCTTGGGCAGGGTGAAGGAGATGTCGGTCAGACCGGTGGACGCGGCGGAGACGTTCTGCACCACCATGTCGATGTTCAGTTCGCCGTCCGCGATGGCCCGGAAGATCTTCGCGGCCTCGCCCGGCTTGTCCGGCACTCCGACGACCGTGATCTTCGCCTCGGAGGTGTCGTGTGCGACACCGGAGATGAGCGCCTGCTCCATCGGCTGGTCCCCTTGCGGCTGGTTGCTGACCCACGTGCCCCGCAGTCCGGAGAAGGAGGAGCGGACGTGGATCGGGATGTTGTAACGGCGTGCGTACTCCACGCACCGGTGCAGCAGCACCTTGGAACCGGAGCTGGCCAGCTCCAGCATGTCCTCGAACGAGATCCAGTCGATCTTGCGGGCCTTCTTCACGACCCTCGGGTCGGCGGTGAAGACGCCGTCGACGTCGGTGTAGATCTCGCAGACCTCGGCGTCCAGCGCGGCGGCCAGCGCCACCGCGGTGGTGTCCGAGCCGCCCCGGCCCAGGGTGGTGATGTCCTTCTTGTCCTGGGACACGCCCTGGAAACCGGCGACGATGGCGATGTTGCCCTCGTCCAGTGCGGTCTTGATACGGCCCGGCGTGACGTCGATGATGCGGGCCTTGTTGTGGACGGAGTCGGTGATGACACCCGCCTGGCTCCCGGTGAACGACTGCGCCTCGTGGCCGAGGGATTTGATCGCCATCGCCAGCAGGGCCATGGAGATCCGCTCCCCGGCGGTCAGCAGCATGTCGAACTCGCGCCCCGACGTGACCGGGGACACCTCTCCAGCGAGATCGATCAGCTCGTCCGTCGTGTCGCCCATCGCCGAAACCACGACGACCACCTGGTGGCCGTTCTTCTTGGCTTCGACGATCCGCTTGGCAACGCGCTTGATGCCCTCGGCATCGGCAACGGAGGAGCCGCCGTACTTCTGCACGACAAGGCCCACGTGCGCTCCTCGTAATCTGTCTTCCGGGGCTCCCGTACAGGAGCCCAGCGGTCGCTTCAGTTTACCGAGCAGGCCTTTCCGACCCCGCCTTTACCACATCGTGAGATGTACCGCCCACAAGCGGCGCGGCGCGGCGCCACGTCGCACCGGCTCAGCGGGCACCCCTGCCCGCTCACCGGCTCTTCACACGGGAACGTTGCGCAGCTCACATCCGCCGCGCGACTTCCGTCAGGTCGATATCGACCGGAAACGGGACATCCGCCTTCAGTCGCTCGTGGTGGATGCCGGTCACGGCGTAGGCACGGGTGGCGGGCTCCAGCTCGAAGACGTACGCGACGGGGCTCGCGGCGCCGTCCTCCCCCTCCCCTGCCTCCACCCGCCAGAAGTGCGGGATCCCGGCCGCGGCGTACTTGCGCGGCTTGGTCTCGCGGTCGCGCGCCTCGGAGTCGTCCGACACCACCTCGACGGCCAGGACGACGTCCTCGGGGCGGAAGCCGGTCTGCCGCAGCCTGGTCAACGCCTCGGCCCGGACGACCACGACGTCCGGTTCCGGACGATCCCGCTTCCCGAGGGTGACGGTCATCTCCCGGAAGACGTCCAGCTCGGGTGGGGCAGCCTGGAGAAGGCGGTTCTCCAGCAGGCGCATCGCGCGCGCGTGGAAAGCGGTCTGCGGACTCACGAAGACGAGGCTCCCGTCGATCAGCTCCGTGTGCGGGGGCAGATCGGGAATCCGGTCCAGGTCCTCGGCGGTGTACCCGCCCGCCGGCGGTCGCGGCCACGCGTACTCGGGCTCGACACTCATCACTGCTCCCATGAGCCGTATCCTCGCCGACTTCGTCAGCCTACCCGGCGACTTCCCTGTTCCATGGCCCGTACGGGTGAGCACCGGCCCGTCCGGCCGCCCTGTCCCGTCCCGCTCCCGCCCCGCGCATGACCGCCGCCCCACGGGGGTACCCCGGACAGCCCTGCAACGACGGTACGGACGGCGACGACGGCAGACGGACGACGGCAGACGGAGCGGGAGGCGGAAGGCCATGAACCGACTGGCACGCACGGCACTGGTCCTCGCGGGCGCCGGGGCCGGCGCGGCGGCCCTGCGCGGGGCCACGGCCGCACGGCGCAGGGCGCGGGAGAACGGCCGCCGGTGGATGGTGGTGACCATCGACCGCGCACCGACCGACGTGATGCCCCACGGCGGTCCGCCCAGCCCCCTGGACGAGTTCGGCGACGCGCTGGAGATCACCGTACGGCCCGCCCCCGGCGACCGCGGCACCGAACTGGCCGCCCGGCTGCGCGAACCCGCGCCGCCCGCCTCCGCCTCGCCGCCGTCCCGGCTCGCGGGCAAGGACCCGCGCCAGGGAGTGCGGCGCGCGCTGCGCGAGGCCAAGTCCCTGCTGGAGGCCGGCGAGGTGATGCTGCCGGACGCGCCGCCGACCGGACGCGGCGACACCGCCGGGGGAAAGGTCGTCGGACTGGCGTCGAAGCGCGCCGGCGGGGAGGGAGTGCTGTGAGGGCTCTGTGCTGGGAAGGGGTCGACAAGCTGTCGGTCGAGCAGATCCCCGAACCGGAGATCCGCAACGACCAGGACGTCGTCGTACGGCTGCTGCTGAGCACCACCTGCGGCTCGGACCTGCACCTCATCGGCGGCTACATCCCCGCCATGCGGCCCGGTGACGTGATCGGGCACGAGTTCGTCGGCGAGGTGGTCGAGACCGGCTCCGGGGTGCGCCGCCACCGGGTCGGCGACCGGGTCGTGGTGTGCTCCTTCATCGGCTGCGGCCGCTGCTGGTACTGCCGCAACGACATGTGGTCGCTGTGCGACAACACCAACACCAACCCCGGCATCGGCCAGGCCCTCTTCGGCTACGAGACCGCCGGGATCTTCGGCTACTCGCACGCCATGGGCGGCATCCGCGGCAGCCACGCCGAGTACGTGCGCGTCCCCTTCGCCGACTACGGCGCCTTCCCCATTCCCGAGGGCGTCGACGACCTCAGCGCGCTGTTCGCCTCCGACGCCGTGCCCACCGGCTGGATGGGCGCCGACCTCGGCGGGGTGAGGCCCGGCGACGTGGTGGCGGTGTGGGGCTGCGGCGCGGTCGGCCAGATGGCGGCGCGGGCCTCCGTCCTCAAGGGCGCCGAGCGCGTCGTCTGCATCGACCGCTACCCCGAGCGGCTGGCGATGGCCGAGACGTACACCGGTGCCGAGACCATCGACTACACCTCCACCGACGTCGCCGCCGAACTGCGGACACGCACCGGCGGCCGGGGCCCGGACGTGTGCGTCGAGGCCGTCGGCATGGAGGCCCACAGCACCGGGCCCGGTTACCTGTACGACCAGGCCAAGCACCGGCTCCGCCTCCAGACCGACCGCCCCACCGCCGTGCGCCAGGCGATCCACGCCTGCCGCAAGGGCGGCACCGTCTTCGTGCTGGGCGTCTTCGCCGGGGCGGTCGACAAGTTCCCGCTGGGCATGGTCGTCAACAAGGGGCTGACGCTGCGCGGCGCGCAGATGCA
Source organism: Streptomyces sp. ATLC9 (assembly GCF_057196705.1). Classification (NCBI taxonomy): domain Bacteria; kingdom Bacillati; phylum Actinomycetota; class Actinomycetes; order Kitasatosporales; family Streptomycetaceae; genus Streptomyces; species Streptomyces sp. ATLC9. The sequence continues at coordinate 9,987 of NZ_JBXUOY010000100.1, forward strand.
CGGCCAGCGCTACATCCCGATGCTGCTGGAGCGCATCGCCGCCGGCGAGATCGACACCGCCCACCTGGCCACCCACACCATGTCCCTGGACCGGGCGGCCAAGGGCTACGACATGTTCAAGCACAAGAAGGACGGCTGCGTGCGCGCGGTCTTCCACCCGTAGGCCCCGGACGGTCCCCGGCGGGCACGTCAGGCATAGTCCTTGAGCTTCTCCCTCCGCAGGTCCGCAGCGTGATCCCGACCGGGTCGGGGATCTCCACCACGGTCCCGTACGGCCGCGTCGTCCGGCTCCGGTACGTGCCGGCCTCCGGCTCGGAGTGCACGGTGACGCTGTGGTCGTCGCGGTCGGCGAGGAGGTGGACGGGGATGCCCGCCGCCGCGTAGCCGTCGCGCTTGTCCGGGAGGTCGCGCCGGTCGGTGTCCGGGTCGTGCGAGGTGACCTCGACGGGCATCAGCACACCGCCGGGCTCGGACCACTCCCCGTCCCCCCTCGAAGTACCCGCCGGGCGCGAGAGTCCCGTCGGGACGGGCCCGGTCCTCCCGGCCCGCCCCCACTTTCAGCCCCCGGTAGGGGTAGAGCGCCGACTCGGGGCGTTCCGCCAGGAACGCCCCGACCAGGTGAACGAGGATCGCGCCCCGGGTGCCGTCCGCCCCCGGCTTCACCACCAGCCGACCGTGGACGAACTCCAGCCAGACCGTCTCGGGCGCGGCACGCTCGATCCGCTCGAACTCATCCACGGACATCCGGGCCTCCCGCTCCACGTCAGCACGTCGCCCTGGCGGCGGCGCGCAGGCGGTCGACGCGCGCTCTGACCTCGTCGGGCTCGGGACCGGCCGGGGCGGCCGGGGGCAGGCCGCGGCAGTCGCGGCACAGACCGCCGGGAAGGGCCTCGGGGCGGCCCGGGACACCGCACACCGTGCACTCCGCCATCCGCAGCACGGCCGGTCCCGGCGGGCCGGAGGCGGGCGCGGGTGCGGCTCCGGCGGCGGGTGCGGGCTCGGGCGGGAGCTTGTCGGTCAGGCGCCTGCGGGCGAGGGCGGCCGGGTGGTGGACCTCCGGCGGCAGTCCGGCGGTCAGCGCGCCGGTGAGCTGCCGCTCGTCGGCCCCGCGTTCCAGCCACTGTCCGGCCAGCTCCTCCAGGGCCGCGCAGTCGGCGGCCGAGAGCGTCATGCGCGGCTCGGCGCGGCCGAGCCCGGCCAGCACGCCGTACGCCCGCGAACGCGGTGGCCGTACGGGCGCGGGTGCGGGCACGGTTCCGGCGGCGGGCTCGGCGGCGGGTACGGACGCTGGTTCGTCCTCCGGGTGCTCCCCCGCCAGGAACGCCGCCCACCACGCGTCGCCGCGCGCCGTCCGCGAGAAGTACGTGCGCGTCACCCAGCGCGGGCTGCCGCCGCCGGTGATGTGCTCGCGCCCGCGCCGCAGGTGCCCGGCCTCCGACAGCCGCCGCAGCACCGTGCCCAGCGCGCACTGGCCGTAGTCCGGCAGCACCCTGGCCAGCGTCTTCACGGAGATGTCGGCGCCGTCGGGCAACCGGTCGAGGTAGGCGGCGACGGATGCCTCGCGCCGGGGAAGGTGCGCGAAGTCGGCCGCCGCATGTGGCCGTTGACCGGGCGCGGTGCGCTTTCCGTAGCCCGGTGACGCCATGGGGTGCTTGTGCGCGGGCATGCCGCCGCTAAGGTCTTGTGCAGCCACAGGATCGCCTTCTTCGATCTGGGTGGTCAGACCCCCGACCGGTGTTGGCGCACCGCCGGGGGTCGAATTCGTCGGTCGGCACGCTACACCGGCGCGACGCATCGTCGCGACCCGGTCACCTCAGGTCATCCCCGCAGGCCCGGTTGTCGTACGCGCGCCGCAGGGGAGGGTGGGCGGGTTGTACCAACCCGCCCATTCCTCACAGGCAGCGCTCGAATCCCGGAACCCGAGACCCGGGCCCCGCACGCTCCGAACCTCCCTGGTGAAATTCCCGCTCCCCCCAATGGACTTCGCGCGCCCGCGCCCGCGCCCGTGCTCGCGTACGCGCCCGTGTCCGGGGCTCGGGTCACGAGCGCCGGGCGCGTCCCAGCAGCAGTTCACGCTCGCGCTCGTTCCGCGTCAGGGAAGCGGCGCGTTCGAACTCCGCGCGCGCCTCCTCCCCGCGCCCCAGGCGCTCCAGCAGATCGCCCCGGACGCTGGGCAGCAGGTGGTAGCCGCGCAGTGCGGGCTCACCGGTGAGGGCGTCCACCAGCCTCAGACCGGCCTCGGGCCCCTCGGCCATGGAGACGGCCACCGCCCGGTTCAGCTCCACCACCGGCGAGGGCGTCAGCGCCGCCAGCCGCCCGTACAGTGCGGCGATCACCGCCCAGTCGGTGTCCTCGTACCGCACCGCCCGCGCGTGGCAGGCGGCGATCGCGGCCTGGAGGCAGTACGGGCCGTACGGGCCCTCCCCCGCGCGCCGCAGGGCCTCCAGGCCGCGCAGGATCAGCATGCGGTTCCACCTGGCGCGGTTCTGGTCGGCGAGCAGCACCGGCTCGCCGCCGTGGCCGGTGCGCGCCGGGATACGGGACGCCTGGAGCTCCAGCAGCGCCGCCAGCCCGTGCACCTCGGGCTCGCCCGGCATCAGCCCCTCCAGCACACGCGCCAGGCGCAGGGCGTCCTCGCACAGCGCCGGACGGCACAGGTCGTCGCCGGCCGTCGCCGAGTAGCCCTCGTTGAAGACCAGGTAGACGACCTCCAGCACGGACGACAGCCGCCCGGCCCGGTCCTCGCCGTCCGGCACCTCGAAGGGCACCCCGGCCGCCGCCAGCTTCCGCTTGGCCCGCACGATCCGCTGGGCGACCGTCGCCTCGGAGGTCAGGAAGGCGCGGGCGATCTCCTGCGTCGTCAGCCCGCCCAGCAGCCGCAGGGTGAGGGCGGTCCGGGCCTCCGTGGCCAGGACGGGGTGGCAGGCGGTGAAGACCAGCCGCAGCAGGTCGTCGTCGATGTCCTCCGGATCGGCGGGCTCGGGCGGCGGCGGGGCGTCCTCCAGCGTCCGCCCGACCTCGGCCAGCTTGCGCGCGTACGTCTCCCCGCGGCGCACGAGGTCGATCGCGCGCCGCTTGGCGACGGCCGTGAGCCAGGCGCCCGGCCGCTCCGGCACGCCTGACTCCGGCCACTGCTCCAACGCCGCCACCAGGGCGTCCTGTGCGATCTCCTCCGCCAGCCCGACGTCCCGCACGGTGCGGGCCACGGCGGCGATGATCCGCGCGGACTCGATCCTGAACACCGTCTCGACCGTCTCGGCCGTCGTACCGCCCGCACCGGTCGTGTTGTCCGCGTCCGTTCCCGTCACGGCCACCCATCAGAGCAGCCGCGCGGCCTCAGGGGCAAGGAAGCTCGGACGGGTCGGACGGACCCTCCTGGACCTCGCGGACCTCGGCGGTGACGCTCCAGTGCTCCGGGTGGACCTCCAGGAACCGCCTGGTCCACTCCAGGGCCTCGGCCCGGTCCTTGACCTGGATGAGCGCGTAGCCGCCGACGACCTCCTTGGTCTCGGTGAAGGGGCCGTCTGTCTGGCTGACCTTCCCGCCCGACCAGTGGAGCCGGGTGCCCTGGGAGGTCGGGGCGAGCCCGGCCGTGTCCAGCATGACCCCGGCCTTGGTGATCTCCTCGAACAGCGCGCCCATGCGCTTCTCGAAGTCGGGGTCGGGGGCCTGGGCGGGGAGGTTCTGCTCGTCCACGCGGATCAGCGACATGAAGCGGGGCATGGTGGCTCCTCGGTTCGTTTCGGGTGGTGGAGGCGGGCTCTCTCCCCGCCTCTCACCCATGCGTCGATCGGGAGACGACCGGATCGACAGCTCGCCGGATTTCTCCCGGAGATTCTTCCGGCCGGTCCCGGCCCGCTTCCGGCCCGGTCCGCTGCCACCACTGGCCCTGGCATCACTCCCTCAACAAGGGTCACTGAAATGGTCTAACTCTGGCGAGCGTAGTCATCGACGGCCACTCTGGGTATCTAATCGGGGACTCTCGGCACACACAGGAGGTCAGACGTGGTCGTGACAGGGCGACAGGCCGATCGTGAACGGCTCGGCGTCGCGGAGGAGGCGGTGGACGAGCTGCGGAAGGCGCTGTGCGAGGCGGGCGTCACGCTTCCCTCGCTGCGCGTGGACCTCGTCTCGTACGCGGGCGAGACGGCCGATCCGCCGCTGGTGGAACTGGGCCGCTGCACCCCCGACACGGCACGGCGGCTGGCCGCCGCGCTCGCACGGCCCGCCACGGAGGGTGGGGAGAGGTGAACCTCGTCGTCGGCTCGTACGCCGTGGACAGCCGCAGCGACCGGGTGGGGCAGGTGATGGGGACGGTGGGCGGGCTGGTGCAGCTCCGCCCGCCCGGCGGAGGGCTGGAGTGGGACTGCCCGGCCGACGCGCTGCGGCCGGCCGGGACGTGCGAGGAGCTGCGCGCCCGGGTGACCGAGATCAACCGCGACCGCACCAGGAGGCTGCCGTGAGCACGCGCGGTGTGATCCGTTTCGCGAGTTGGACCCTGGAACCCGACCGGGAGCCCGACGCCGAGCCCGTCACGTACGCGATGGAGTGCGCGGTGTGCGGGCGGCGGTCGGGGGCGGGCGTCGACTACCAGGACGTCCAGCGCTGGGCACTCGCCCACGCGGGCCGCAACCCCTTCCACCACACCTACCGCGAGGTCATCCACCGCCCCTGGCGCGCCTGGACGCGGGGGTGACCGGCCCCGGGTCAGTCGCGCGCCGGCTTGATGCCGAGCGGGGCGGCGATCTCCGCCGCCATCACCGCACCGGCCTCCCGCTCCAGCTGGAGGTCGTCGGCGTCGGTGTCCGTGTCCAGGCCCTCCAGCTCGTCGAGGGGGGTGTCGAGGCGGACGTGGGCCACCAGCGACTGCAGGGCGCGCAGGGACGCGGAGGCGGTGGGGCCCCAGTTGGACAGGTAGGAGAACTGCCACCACCACAGCGCCTCGCTGATCCGCCCGGCCCGGTAGTGGGCCATGCCGTGACGCAGATCGGTGACCACGTCGGCGATGTCGTCGGAGATGCGGCAGGCGACCGGGGCGCTGCGCGCGTACGGGTCGAAGACCTCCGAGTAGACGTCGACCGGGTCCAGCAGCCGGGCGAGCCGCATGCGCAGCTCGTCGACGTCCGGCTCCGGGCCGGTGTCGGGCTCGTACCGCTCCTCCGGGACGATGTCCTCGTGGGCGCCGAGGCGCCCGCCCGCGAGCAGCAGCTGGGACACCTCCAGCAGCAGGTACGGGACGGCGCTGTCCGGCTCGTCCCCCTTGGCCACCTCGGCGACCGCCACGAGGAAGCTCTCGACCTGGTCCGCGATCTGCACCGCGAAGTCGTCCGGGCTGCGGTCCTGGCCGAGGTCCTGGTTGCGGTTCTCGGGCATGGCTTCAGACATCGAGCAGTCTTCTCCCCTCGAAGGCACGTCCCAGCGTGACCTCGTCGGCGTACTCCAGGTCTCCTCCGACGGGGAGGCCGCTGGCCAGCCTGGTCACGCGCAGGCCCATGGAGGACACCATGCGCGCGAGGTAGGTGGCCGTGGCCTCCCCTTCGAGGTTCGGGTCGGTGGCCAGGATCAGCTCGGTGACGGTGCCGTCGGCGAGCCTGGCCAGCAGTTCCCTGATCCGCAGATCGTCCGGGCCCACGCCCTCGATCGGGCTGATCGCACCGCCGAGGACGTGGTAGCGCCCCCGGAACTCACGTGTCCGCTCGATGGCCACGACGTCCTTGGGCTCCTCCACGACGCAGATGACCGACGGATCGCGGCGCTGGTCCAGACAGACCCTGCACCGCTCGGCCTCCGCGACGTTGCCGCAGACCTCGCAGAACCGGACTTTCTCCTTCACCTCGGCCAGCGCGTGAGCGAGCCGGCGGACGTCCGCCGGCTCGGCCTGCAGGATGTGGAAGGCGATCCGCTGCGCGCTCTTGGGACCGACGCCGGGCAGCCTGCCCAACTCGTCGATGAGGTCCTGAACCACGCCTTCGTACACGGCCGCCTACTCCACTCTTCCCGCTCTGTCCTTGTCGCTCCCGTACGGTCCCCGCGCTGACCGTACGCTCGTTTCCGCTTTTCGGTGCACCATGCGCCCGGCGCGCGGTCCGTGCCCGGCCTTTCTCAGAAAGGCAGGCCCGGCATGCCGCCCAGCCCCTGGGCGAGGGGGCCGAGCTTCTGCTGCTGGAGCTCCTGCGCGGCGGCGTTCGCGTCACGGACGGCCGCCAGGACCAGGTCGGCGAGGGTCTCGGTGTCCTCCGGGTCCACCGCCTTGGGGTCGATCACCAGGCCCCTGAGCTCGCCGGAGCCGGAGACCGTGGCCTTCACCAGGCCACCGCCCGCCGATCCCTCTACATCGGTGTCTGCCAGCTCCTGCTGGGCCGCGGCGAGGTCCTGCTGCATCTTCTGCGCCTGCTGAAGCAACTGCTGCATGTTGGGCTGGCCACCACCGGGGATCACGGGATTCGCTCCTGGCTCGCTCGACGACGTGCGCGGGTGCGTACACGTGCTCGTCGCGCACACGCCCGCTTCGGTACTCCGTACTCCTGAGCGTACGCGCTTCCCCGGCCTGTTGGCCTCGTGAGGACCGGACGATCCCGGCCCCCGGCGACATGCCGGCGGACGGGCCGGCGTCACTCGTGGTACATCTCCTCCAGCACCGTCGCACCCAGCTCGCGCACGATCAGGTCGTGGCCGGAAAGGGCGGTCTCGTCCAGGTCCGGATCGTCCTCGGCGGGCATGTCGTCCTCCGGCGCCACGGGAGGCGGGGGCGGGTGCGGCGGCTCGGCCTCGCCGCGCGGCACGGGCGCCCGGGCCGCCTGCGACG
>NZ_JBXUOY010000101.1:0-16358 GCF_057196705.1 Streptomyces sp. ATLC9
GTCCCGGGCGTGCCGCCGGGTCCTCCCGGCCTGACGTACGGCACGCCCGCGCTCCCCGGCCGCCCGGCGCACGGGACCGGGCGCCCGGGTCCCGCGGGCGCCCGGCGGAGCCGCCGGTACGCTGGAGGTCCGGTATCCAAGGAGGCTGATCCGGCATGGAGTACATCGCCGCACTCACCCCGTCCGTGGTGATGGCCGTGGCCTTCACCGCCCTCATCGTGACGATCGTCAGGAGCCAGGGCGGTGCCAACAAGTCCAAGGAGGACGCCGCGGTGGACAGCGCCCTGGCGCGGGCCGAGGCCGCGCGTGCCGCGTCGCCGGCCGACGGAGCGCCCGGGCGCTAGGCGCTGGGCCCGGGCGCCCGGGCACCAGGCGGCGCACCGGCGGCGCGCATCGCCGGATGCCGCGGGGGCGCGGGGGCGCACACGGGGAAGTCCGCTTCCCGGTGTGCGCTCCTATTTGTTTGTCCTAAGGACAAAACAAAGTGCTCGATGCCGTTCATATGCGGCTATCGTTCCTGGTGTGCCTCGGCCACTGGGAGAGCTGGAAGACGCGGTGATGACGCGGGTATGGCAGTGGAACCGCCCGGTCACGGTGAGAGAAGTGCTCGACGACCTCCGGCGCGAACGGCCGATCGCCTACACCACGGTCATGACCGTAATGGACAACCTGCGGGAGAAGGGCTGGCTGCGGCGAGAGCGCGAGGGCCGGGCCTATCGATATGAAGCCGTCTCCACCCGGGCCGCCTACTCCGCGGCACTCATGAACGAAGCCTGGGCGGCGAGCGACAACCCCGCGGCGGCACTGGTGGCCTTCTTCGGGATGATGTCGCCGGAACAGACGGAAGCGCTGCGGGACGCCTTGCGCGTCGCGCATCCCGACGACACGCGCCCCGGCGCCCCCGCCGGTGGCCGCGGTTCTCCGGAGCGATAGCGTCCCCGGCATGTCAGAAGCCGTGAACCCGGTAAGCGAGGTCACCGTCCGCAGGGCGAGAACCAGTGATGTGCGCACCGTGCGCCGTCTCATCGACGCCTACGCGTGCGACCGTATCCTCCTGGACAAAGCGACGGTGACGCTTTACGAGGACATCCAGGAGTTCTGGGTCGCCGAACGCGACCACGACGGCGAGGTCGTCGCCTGCGGTGCCCTCCATGTGATGTGGGAGGACCTGGCCGAGGTCCGCACGCTCGCTGTCGACCCGGCGCTCAGGGGCACGGGAGTGGGCCACCTGGTACTGGAGAAGTTGCTGCAGACCGCGCGCCGGCTGGGAGTCCGGCGCATTTTCTGCCTCACCTTCGAAGTGGACTTCTTCGCCCGGCACGGCTTCACCGAGATCGGCGAGACGCCGGTGGACGGGGACGTCTACAGCGAGCTGCTGCGTTCCTATGACGAAGGTGTGGCCGAGTTCCTGGGGCTCGAACGAGTGAAACCCAACACCTTGGGTAACACGCGGATGCTGCTGCACCTATGAGACGCATGCTTCCTGTGCCCTATGTCCGAAAGATCCCCTCAATCCCGCCGGACCTGCACGGCAATGTTCCCGGAGGGTTTGTGTTTTCCCGGGAAAAGCGGTTTGCTTTCACCGTCAGTATCAGTAATCGGTTTTCGGTGACTGACCACACACGACGAATGGGAGTAACCGGTGGCGCAGAAGGTTCAGGTCCTTCTTGTCGACGACATCGACGGCGGTGAGGCCGACGAGACCGTGACGTTCGCTCTCGACGGCAAGACATACGAGATCGACCTCACCACCGCCAACGCGGACAAGCTCCGCGGTCTGCTGGAGCCTTACCTCAGGAACGGTCGTCGTACCGGTGGCCGTTCGGCTCGCGGCAAGTCCCGCCCTTCCGCCACCGGCGGCGGAAGTCAGGACACCGCGAAGATCCGCGCCTGGGCGAAGGAGAACGGCTACGAGGTCAACGACCGCGGCCGTGTCCCCGCCAACATTCGCGAGGCCTACGAGAAGGCGAACGCCTGAGTCGCGCGGGCGAGTCGCGTGCGGCGGTACCCCGTCGCCGTCGCCGCCGCGCCCACCGGGCCGGAGGGCCGGCGACACCCGCGGGGCCTGTGAGACCGGCCTCGTACCCCGTCCGGGAGGCCGCAGCCGTACGGCGGTCTCCCGGGGACGTACGCGGTCGGCCCGCGCGCCGGTCACGCAGGGTGTCGCCCCGCTACTCCGAGTACCGGTCGGGCGAGTGGGAAAAGTGCGGTGCGCCACGCAAGGGTGTTCGCCAGTAGCGGATGCACCCGCCCCACCCGGCATGGACTGTCGGTGTCCCGGGGTAAGAAGTCGGGTGAAGAAATCCCATGTGGAACGGGGGTGCGGCACCGGCGATGGAGCGGTGGACGGCGCGGCGGCCCAGGGGCGTTCGCCGTCGGCGTAGCGGAAGCGGGCGGATATGTCTGGCCTGCGGGAACATCGTCTCGCACCATCGGGTTGGAACTGTTGTCGGCTGTTCGGGACGAGGGCGAGAGGTAACGGGCTCTCCTCCCCGCCAGCGCGGGAGCGATCCGGACGGGTGTCGGCAGTTGGAATGAGCGGTCCCCGCTTGCGGGACTAAGCTGCGGAAGGACAGGGAGGGGACCGACCCCTTACTGCCTGACCGCTCTGAGGAGCGATTAACGATGTTCGAGAGGTTCACCGACCGCGCGCGGCGGGTTGTCGTCCTGGCTCAGGAAGAAGCCCGGATGCTCAACCACAACTACATCGGCACCGAGCACATCCTCCTGGGCCTGATCCACGAGGGTGAGGGTGTCGCCGCTAAGGCACTGGAGAGCCTCGGGATTTCGCTCGAGGCGGTCCGCCAGCAGGTGGAGGAGATCATCGGCCAGGGTCAGCAGGCCCCGTCCGGCCACATCCCCTTCACTCCCCGTGCCAAGAAGGTCCTGGAGCTGTCACTCCGTGAGGCCCTTCAGCTCGGCCACAACTACATCGGCACCGAGCACATCCTGCTCGGCCTGATCCGCGAGGGCGAGGGCGTCGCCGCCCAGGTCCTCGTCAAGCTCGGCGCCGATCTCAACCGGGTGCGGCAGCAGGTCATCCAGCTGCTCTCCGGCTACTCCGGCGGCAAGGAGGCGGCCACCGCGGGCGGCCCCGCCGAGGGCACCCCCTCGACCTCCCTGGTGCTGGACCAGTTCGGCCGCAATCTCACCCAGGCGGCCCGCGAGTCCAAGCTCGACCCGGTCATCGGGCGCGAGAAGGAGATCGAGCGGGTCATGCAGGTGCTGTCCCGCCGCACCAAGAACAACCCGGTCCTCATCGGCGAGCCCGGCGTCGGCAAGACGGCGGTCGTCGAGGGCCTGGCCCAGGCCATCGTCAAGGGCGAGGTGCCCGAGACACTCAAGGACAAGCACCTGTACACGCTGGACCTGGGCGCCCTGGTCGCCGGGTCCCGCTACCGCGGTGACTTCGAGGAGCGCCTGAAGAAGGTCCTCAAGGAGATCCGCACCCGCGGCGACATCATCCTGTTCATCGACGAGCTCCACACCCTGGTGGGTGCGGGCGCCGCCGAGGGCGCGATCGACGCCGCCAGCATCCTCAAGCCGATGCTGGCCCGCGGGGAGCTCCAGACCATCGGCGCGACGACGCTGGACGAGTACCGCAAGCACCTGGAGAAGGACGCGGCCCTGGAGCGCCGCTTCCAGCCGATCCAGGTCGCCGAGCCGTCGCTGCCGCACACCATCGAGATCCTCAAGGGTCTGCGCGACCGCTACGAGGCGCACCACCGGGTGTCCATCACGGACGCCGCCCTGGTGGCCGCCGCGCAGCTCGCCGACCGGTACATCTCGGACCGCTTCCTGCCGGACAAGGCGATCGACCTGATCGACGAGGCCGGCTCCCGGATGCGCATCCGCCGGATGACCGCACCGCCGGACCTGCGCGAGTTCGACGAGAAGATCGCGAACGTGCGCCGGGAGAAGGAGTCCGCGATCGACTCGCAGGACTTCGAGAAGGCGGCCTCCCTCCGCGACACCGAGAAGCAGCTCCTGGCTGCCAAGGCCAAGCGGGAGAAGGAATGGAAGGCCGGCGACATGGACGTCGTCGCCGAGGTCGACGAGGAGCTGATCGCCGAGGTCCTGGCCACCGCCACGGGCATCCCGGTCTTCAAGCTCACCGAGGAGGAGTCCTCCCGCCTGCTGCGCATGGAGGACGAGCTGCACAAGCGCGTCATCGGGCAGGAGGACGCCATCAAGGCGCTCTCCCAGGCCATCCGCCGTACCAGGGCCGGACTGAAGGACCCCAAGCGCCCCGGTGGCTCGTTCATCTTCGCCGGCCCCTCCGGCGTCGGTAAGACCGAGCTGTCCAAGACGCTGGCGGAGTTCCTCTTCGGCGACGAGGACGCGCTGATCTCCCTCGACATGTCGGAGTTCAGCGAGAAGCACACCGTCTCGCGGCTCTTCGGCTCGCCCCCCGGTTACGTGGGGTACGAGGAGGGCGGCCAGCTCACGGAGAAGGTCCGCCGCAAGCCGTTCTCGGTCGTCCTGTTCGACGAGGTCGAGAAGGCCCACCCGGACATCTTCAACTCGCTGCTGCAGATCCTGGAGGACGGTCGCCTGACCGACTCCCAGGGCCGGGTCGTGGACTTCAAGAACACCGTCATCATCATGACGACCAACCTCGGCACCCGGGACATCTCCAAGGGCTTCAACCTGGGCTTCGCCGCCCAGGGCGACGTCAAGACCGGCTACGAGCGGATGAAGAACAAGGTCAACGAGGAGCTCAAGCAGCACTTCCGGCCCGAGTTCCTCAACCGCGTCGACGACACCGTCGTCTTCCACCAGCTGACCGAGGAAGACATCATCCGGATCGTCGACCTCATGGTCGCCAAGGTGGACGAGCGGCTCAAGGACCGCGACATGGGCATCGAGCTCAGCGGTGACGCCAAGAAGCTGCTCGCCAAGAAGGGCTACGACCCCGTCCTGGGCGCCCGGCCGCTGCGCCGGACGATCCAGCGGGAGATCGAGGACGTGCTCTCGGAGAAGATCCTCTTCGGCGAGCTGCGCCCCGGTCACATCGTGGTCGTCGACACCGAGGACGACGGCGAGGCGAAGAAGTTCACCTTCCGCGGCGAGGAGAAGTCGGCCCTGCCGGACGCCCCTCCGGTGGAGTCCGCGGCGGGCGGCGGCCCGAACCTCTCCAAGGAGGCCTGAGGCGCCGGCGAGCCGCGCACCGGCCACACGGGCGCGGCCCGGGACCGTACGACGGTCCCGGGCCGCGCCCGTACGCGTGAGGTCTTCCGCGCGGAAGGCCGGGCTCAGCGCGCGATGATCCGGATGTCCTCCCGGACCCCGCCGACCCGGGGCAGCCGCGGGTTCACCCGGATGGTGTGCGGACGGGGGAAGGCGCTCAGCCACTCCATGCCGGCCCGAGGTCGTAGGCGAGCCACAGACGCGTCGGCCGGCCGCGCACCGTAGGCCGGGCCAACTCTCCTGGGACGTAAGGGGTTTCGTGGACCAAGCCGTGGTGCCGCGCCGTACGGTGGACGGAGCGCCGCACACGGCGCGATCCTGGAGGGCCGGGCCGGTGGGCGCGCTGCCCACGGTGGGACCGCGAGTCCGCGACCATGGGAGGCACCGTGATCAAGGGTCTGGCCGCAGCCACCGTCTGGTCCACCGACCAGGAGCGGGACCTGAGGTTCTTCACCGAGAAGCTCGGCTTCGAGGTGCGCGGCGAAGTCATCGAGGACGGAACGCGCAGGATCACCGTCGGGACCAGGGACCAGCCGGACGTCGGGCTGACGCTGGTGCCGACCCACGGCCCCGGCATCGACCCCCGGTCGGCCGAGGCGCTGGCCGGGCTGGTCCGCCGGGGAGTCCTGGGGGCGGGCGTGCTGCGGACGGACGACTGCCGCTCCGCGTACGAGCGGCTGGTGGAACGGGGTGTGGAGTTCCTCCAGGAGCCGCGAGAGGGACCGAATGGCACCGAGGCGGTCTTCCGGGACGAGTCCGGCAACCGGTACTCGCTGGCCGAGGAGCGCGTGAGCGGACCGACCCTGAGCCGGGAGTGGTCGGAGGTCTGCGACTGACCCGTGCCCGGGCACGTCCCGCCGCGGCGCGCGGTGCGGGTACGGGGTGGACGGGGGGGGGGGGCCCGGCCGCCCCACCCCGTCTCACAGGGCCGGGCCCCGGCCCTGGGGCAGCCGGTAGACGCCGTTCTCCAGCGGTTCGACCAGCCCGTCCGCGACCAGCCCGTCCAGCGCGCGCGCCCGCTGCACCGGCTCGTCCCACACCGCGTCCAGCGCGGCCTGCGGTACCGGCCCCACCGTCTCGCGCAGCACGGCCAGCAGCCTGCCGCGCACCTGGCGGTCGGTGCCCGCGTAGCTCTGCCCGCGGCGCGGCGGACCGTCGTGCGCGGGCGAGCCGGCGCGGCGCCAGGCGCACAGGTCCAGGATCGGGCAGTTCTCGCAGTCCGGCTTGCGGGCCGTGCACACCAGGGCGCCCAGCTCCATCGTGGCCGCCGCCCAGCGCGCCGCCGTCGCCTCCTCCTCGGGGAGGACGGCCCGGGCGAGTCTGCGCTCGGCGGCGGTGGTGGCGGTCGGGGGGAACTCGCGGCCGCCGAAGGCGCGGGCGAAGACCCGCCGGACGTTGGTGTCCAGCACCGCGTGCCGCTGCCCGTAGGCGAAGGAGGCCACGGCCGCGGCCGTGTACTCGCCCACACCGGGCAGCGCCAGGAGTTGCGCGTGCTCCTTGGGCACGTCGCCGCCGTGCCGCTCCGTTATGGCGGCGGCGGCGCCGTGCAGCCGCAGGGCCCGGCGGGGGTAGCCCAGCCGGCCCCAGGCACGCACCGCCTCGCCGGGTGGCTCGGCGGCCAGGTCGGCGGGGCGCGGCCAGCGGGCGAGCCACTGCTCGTACACGGGCAGCACCCGGCTGACCGGTGTCTGCTGGAGCATGAACTCGCTGACCATCACGCCCCAGGCGCCCGCCTCGGGGCGGCGCCAGGGCAGGTCGCGAGCGTGCTCGCCGAACCAGTCGATGACCGGTCCGTGGAGATCGGAGGGGGCGGGGGAGTCGGGGGGACGGAGGCCGGTCGTGGTCGGACCGGTGGCGCTGTGCTCGGATGTGGTCGCAGTCATGGCGTCTCCGATCCTGACACGGAGGGGCGCGGCAGCGAAGCGGTCCGCGCCGATGGAGGGCAGGCACCACCCGTCCCGATGTGCCCCTTTCGTCCGAGGGGAGTGGAAACCGGCTTCCGGCGGGGGTGGGGCCGGCGGCGACCATCGCCTACGAGGCGGGGCTGGTGTAGCCGAGTCTGGCCCGTACCCGGCCCGTCAGCGCGGTCGCCGGTCCCGCGGCCGACCAGGTCACCAGCAGTACCGCGGCCGTGCCCAGCAGCGCGCCAGCCGCCACGTCGTGCGGGTAGTGCACCCCGAGGAACACCCGGGAGAACGCCGTCAGCACCGCCAGCGGCAGCACCAGCCAGGCCATCGCCCGCCAGACGAGTACGACGGTCACCGCCGCGGCGGCGGCGATGGTGGCGTGGTTGCTGGGAAAGGACCAGTCGCCCGGCTCCGGGCAGGGGACGATCGGGGTCGGCGCGTCCGGCACGGCCCGGCACGGCCGCTCCTCGCGTACGACCAGCTTGGCGATCTCGCTGAGGCCGTACGCCGCCGCCACCGCCGTCCCGCCCAGCAGGGCCCGCGCCAGGACCCCGGGCTCGGCGTGCCGGACCCGCCAGCACGCCGCCGCCAGCAGCGCGGCGAGGACCAGCAGCCCGCCCTCGGTGCCGTACCCGGCGAGCGAGTGCACCCAGCCCGGCGTGTCGTGCGCGAAGTCGGTGACGTACCGGTAGAGGTCGCTGTGGAGGCCGTCCGGGGAGGGGCCCCGGGAAGCGTCCGGGGGAGAGCCGGGGGGATCGCTTCGAAGATCACTGCTCATGCGTGAACGGTACGAAAAGGAATCGCTCCATCACTCTCCGCGATGGCCGGGTGTCGCCCCTGGCGATCGTCAGGCTTCACCGGATCGTTCATCATAAAAGTTGGTCTTCGGCGCGGCGGGTAAGACCGTATGGGCCACATGATGTCTCGTAAGGTTTGCGCGTGGGATCTCTGCGCAATCCGGTTGGGCCCCTTCCCTCCTCCATCTACTGGAGGCGAAGGGCGGTCGTGCTTGCGCTCCTGCTGGTCCTGACAGTGCTCGCCGTATGGGCCGTCAGGTCCGGAGAGCCGGGCGGGGACGACGGGAGTGACCAGGGCGGGAAGCGGGGCGGCGGTGAGGTGCCGGGCACCATCACGCCCGGACCGTCCTCGTCCGAATCCCTGATCAGCCGACGCCCCGGCGGGCGCGAGGAGTCCGACGGGGGCTCGGGCGGGTCCGGAGGTCCGGGCGGCGACGACGGCACGGAGGGCGCCGGCGGCGCGGGGTCCGGAGGCGGAGGCTCGGACGGCGAGGGCGAAGGCGGCGCGAACGGTTCCGGTTCGGGCGGTTCGGGAGTGCCGGGCGCCGGAGGGGCCGGCGGCTCCGCAGGTGTCGTCCCGGGCGGGATCGAGGCCGTGCCGGCCGACTCCACCCTCCCCGACTGCCGCCCCGGCTCGGTCGAGGTGACGCTGCGCAGCGAGGAGAACCGGTACGCGCCCGGTGAGGAGCCCGTCTTCCGGCTGACCGTGCGGAACGAGGGCGGCGGCGCCTGCAAGGTCGACTTCGGCACCGGCGCCACGACCCTCACCATCGTCGAGACCGAGGACGGTGACGAGACGGTCTGGAAGTCCGAGCACTGCCCGAAGGGCGCCCGCTCGGCCCTCTACAAGGTCCCGGTGGGTGGTACGGCCGTCCGCACCCTGGAGTGGAACCGCAGGCACAGCACGCCCGAATGCGGTACGCCGGGCACCGAGGCCGAGGCCGGCACCTATCTGGTCGAGGCCGAGGTGAAGGGCCTGGAGAAGAAGCGCACCACGTTCGTCCTCGCCAAGGACTGAACCGTGGAGTGAGCCGGGACCGAACCCTCCGTGCCGCGGCCCGGGCGGGCCGGATCCGGCAGGGCCACCGAGCCCGGCGGCCCTGCCGGACGCGTCAGACGTACCGCTCCAGGATCGACGACTCCGCCAGCCGCGACAGGCCCTCGCGGACCGACCTGGCCCGCGCCTCGCCCACGCCGTCGACGGTCTGCAGGTCGTCCACGCTCGCGGCCAGCAGCTTCTGCAGCCCGCCGAAGTGCTCGACCAGCCGCTCTATCACGGCGTTCGGCAGCCGCGGGACCTTCGCCAGCAGGCGGTAACCGCGCGGCGAGACGGCGGAGTCCAGCGTCTCCGGCGACCCGCTGTACCCCAGCGCCTTGGCCACCGTGGGCAGTTCGAGCAGCTCGGTGTGGGTCAGCCTGTCCAGCTCGGCCAGCGCCTCGGTGACGGTGCGGGACCGCCTGGCGGTCGGCTCGGGCACGTAGTCGCGGGCGACCAGCTCGCGCTCGGGCTCCACGCCCGCGATCAGCTCGTCGAGCTGGAGGGAGAGCAGCCGCCCGTCCGTGCCCAGCTCCACCACGTACTCGGCGATCTCCGTGGCGATCCGCCGCACCATCTCCAGCCGCTGCGACACCGCCGAGACGTCCCGGACCGTCACCAGGTCCTCGATCTCCAGCGCGGAGAGCGTGCCCGCCACCTCGTCCAGGCGCAGCTTGTACCGCTCCAGCGTCGCCAGCGCCTGGTTGGCCCGGGACAGGATCGCCGCCGAGTCCTCCAGCACGCGCCGCTGACCGTCCACGTACAGCGCGATCAGCCGCATCGACTGGCTCACCGACACCACCGGGAAGCCCGTCTGGATCGACACCCGCTGCGCGGTGCGGTGCCGGGTGCCCGTCTCCTCCGTCGGGATCGAGGCGTCCGGCACGAGCTGCACTCCCGCCCGCACGATCTTGGTGATGTCCCTGTCGAGGATCAGCGCACCGTCCAGCTTGCACAGCTCGCGCAGTCGCGTCGCGCTGAACTCCACGTCCAGTACGAAACCGCCCGAGCACAGGGTCTCGACGGTCCTGTCCATGCCCAGGACGATGAGCCCGCCGGTGTTCCCCCGCAGGACGCGCTCCAGGCCGTCGCGCAGGGCCGTACCGGGCGCGACCGCGCTCAGTGAGGCGCGCAACAGGCTGTCGGCGCCGGTTGCTGCCCGGTCGTTGGCTGCCACGGCACTCCTTCGGGTCATGCGTACGTACGGGCGAGACCAGGGCAAAGTCTACCGGCGGTGTCAGCCCTCGTGTGGCGTGCTCCGGTCGGTTCCGTCGCCGTCGGGCCGTTCGGAGCGGCCGGACCGCGACGGCCGGGCGGGCAGGACCCGCAGCGCCTCGCCTATGTCGGCGACCTCCCGCACCCGCATTCCCGACGGCACCCTGCCCGGATCGGTGGGCACCAGGGCGTGGGTGAAGCCCAGCCGCGCGGCCTCCGCCAGGCGCCGCTGCACACCCGTCACCCGCCTGACCTCGCCCGCCAGCCCCACCTCGCCGATGGCCACCAGGTTCTTCGGAAGAGGTGTGTCGCTGGCGGCGCTGGCCAGCGCGAGCGCCATCGCCAGGTCCGCCGCCGGCTCGGACAGCCGCACCCCGCCGACGGTGGCGGTGTAGACGTCCCGCTTGCCCAGCGCGTTGATCCGTCCCCGCTGCTCCAGAACGGCCAGCATCATCGACACGCGCGAGGTCTCCAGTCCGGAAGTGGTGCGCCGGGGGGAGGGGATCTGGGAGTCCACCGTCAGCGACTGCACCTCGGCCACCAGCGGACGGCGGCCTTCCAGTGTGACGGTCAGACAGGTGCCGGGCACGGGTTCGTCCCGGCGTGTGAGGAAGAGGCCCGACGGGTCGGCCAGGCCGGTGATGCCCTCGTCGTGCAGCTCGAAGCAGCCCACCTCGTCGGTGGCGCCGTAGCGGTTCTTCACACCACGCACCAGCCGCAGCCGGGCGTGCCGGTCGCCCTCGAACTGCAGGACCACGTCCACCAGGTGCTCCAGCAGGCGCGGGCCGGCGATGGCGCCGTCCTTGGTGACGTGGCCCACCAGCAGCGTGGACATCCCGCGCTCCTTGGAGGCCCGGATCAGCGCCCCGGCCACCTCCCGCACCTGCGCCATGCCGCCGGGCGCACCATCGATCTCCGGGGAGGCGACCGTCTGCACCGAGTCCAGGACGAGCAGCGAGGGCTTCACCTCGTCCAGATGCCCCAGGACGGCCGACAGGTCCGTCTCGGCCGCCAGGTACAGGTGGTCGCTGATCGCTCCGATCCGGTCCGCCCGCAGCCGCACCTGCCCGGCCGACTCCTCGCCGGTGACGTAGAGGGTGCGGCGGTCGGCGTCGGCCGCCTTGGCCGCGACGTCCAGCAGGAGCGTGGACTTGCCCACCCCCGGCTCACCCGCCAGCAGCACCACCGCACCCGGCACCAGCCCGCCGCCCAGCACCCTGTCCAGCTCGGGCACGCCCGTGCTGCGCGCGGTGGCCACCTGCCCGTTCACCTGGCCGATGGGCAGCGCGGGGGACGAGACCCGGCCGGGCGCGGTGGTGCGGACGGCCGGGGTGCCGCCGGTCTCCTCGACGGTGCCCCAGGCGTGGCACTCCGGGCAGCGGCCGAGCCACTTGGCGGTGGTGTAGCCGCACTCGGTGCAGCGGTGGGCGGGGCGGTCCTTGGCGGACGACTTGCGGGCAGCCATGGGCCTCACGGTAACCGGAGCCTGTGACAGCCGGGCTCCGGCGGGCGCGGTACGGGCGGGAGGCGGACACGAGGCGGGGGACGGGCGGACGCCATGAGGCCCGGGCCCCGTGCGCCCTCGCGCACCCCCCGCCCTCCACCGCTGAGCGTTTGTGCGTTTTACCGCAGATCGTCACCCGTAAGGGTTAAACCCGCGCAAGCATCACCAGTGATGCCCGGCCTTCCGCCTACGGTCGGCTGGGTGATGAGCACTCGGCGCGAGCACCCCACGCACACCACCGGTGTACACCGGGCGCACCGTGGCACGCACCGCGCCGCGGCCCGGCCGCCGGCGCCCGTCGACCCCTACCGGGACCACCTGGACGGGCTGTTCACCTACTGCCTGTCCGTCATGTGCGAGCACGAGGCGGCCATCGCCGTCCTCGGCGAGGCCCTGGCCGTCGCCGAGCGGCAGCGCCGCCGCGGCCGCACCCCCGCCGACACGGCGCTGCACCGGCCCTGGCTGTACGCGCTGGTCCGCTGGTCCTGCCTGCGGCTCCTGGCCGAGCGGAAGGGCGTGCGCCCCGAGCCCCCGGAGCTCCCCGGCCCCCTGGCCACCGCGCGCCGCCGCGAACTGGCCGCACTCGCCTGGCCGGAGGCCGCAGGCACCGGCCCCGAGCAGCGCGAGGCCCTGGAGCTGGCCGTACGCCACCACCTGCCGGTCCACGAGGTCGCCGCGGTCCTCGGCACGGACCACGACGGCACCGAGCTGCTGCTGTCCAGCGCCGCCTGCGAGGTGGAACGCACCCGCACCGCGCTCGCCGTCGTCGAACGGGGCGGCTGCCCGGCCGTCGCCCGGCTCGCCGGGGACCGGGAGGTGCTGCTGGGCAGCGCGCTCCGCCGGGAGCTGGTGCGGCACGTGGACGAGTGCCCCGAGTGCCGCCGCACCGCCGAACGGGTGCTGGCGGGCGGGCCGTGGCCCGGCACCGCCCCCGCGGACGTCGGCGCGCTCACCGTGCTGCCCGCCCCGCGCGCGGAGGTGCACGCCTCAATGCTCGCCGCGCAGCGTGCGCGGGCCCAGCACACCCCGCGCTTCGACCGGCGTGGTTTCCCCGTCGCCAGCCGGAACCGCGCCGAGCGCTTCGACCGGCTGCGCAGCCGCGCGGTGACCACCACGGTCGTCGCCACCGTCGTCGCCGCGCCGCTGCTGGCGCTGTGGGCGGCGTACCGCGGTGCGCCACTGGCGGAGGGCGGCCCGGGCGGCGTCACCGTCTCGGCCTCCGAGCGGCAGGATCCGGGCGGTCCGTACGGCGGCCCCCGGGGCGACGAGGGCCGGGCGGGGGGCGCCGGAGCCTCCCGGGACGGGCTCGGCGTCCGCGTCGACGTGGCGGGCGCGGACGGCGTGGAAGGGCCGGGTACCTCGTCCTCCGGCACGGACCGCGCGGACGGGGAGGGCCCGCCGCGCGGGGACGCCGACACGGGACCGGGCCGGCTGACGGTCGAGGCCCGGCCGTCCGGGGGCGCCACCGTCGTCACCCTCGTCGCCTCCGGCGGATCCCCGGTCGACTGGACGGCCTCCGCGGACGCCCCCTGGCTGCGGTTGGACCGCACGTACGGGACGCTGCGGCCCGGTGGATCCGCCGCGTTCACCGTCACCGTGGACCGGTCGCGGGAGCCGGCGGGCGCGTGGACCGCGCGGATCTCGATCGCCCCGGCGGAGGCGGTGATCACCCTCCGGGGGCACGGCGCCGCGGTGCCCGCCGAACCGCGCCCCTCCGAGCCTCCGGAGCCGGAGCCGCCCGCACCCGAACCGACGGCCTCCGAGCCGCCGTCGAGCACGCCCGCGCCGGAGCCCGCACAGCCCCCGGCGGGGCAGCCGGACTAGAGCCCGCGCCGCACCGGAGCCGTTCACCCGGGCATCGTGTGCCCCGGCTCCGCGTGCCCCGGTTCGGTGCGCCCCGCGGACCGTCCCGCGGCACCCGCGGCGGCTCCACCGGCGGGCCCGTCCGCCGGATGCGGCGCCACCAGCGGCAACTGCGCCGCCAGCCGCTCCTCGCACAGCTCGGCCAGTCGCGCGTACCCGGCCGGACCCATCAGCTCCGTCAGTTCCGGCCGGTACGAGACGTACACCGGCTCGCCGGCCCCGTGCGCCGACGGCGCGCCGGTGCACCACCAGTGCAGGTCGTGCCCGCCCGGCCCCCAGCCGCGGCGGTCGTACTCGCCGATCGACACGTACAGCCGCTGCTCACCGTCCGGCAGCTCCACCCATTCGAACGTCCGCCGGACCGGCAGCTGCCAGCACACGTCCGGCTTGGTCTCCAGCGGCTCCCGGCCCTCCCGCAGGGCCATCGTGTGCAGCGCGCAGCCGATGCCGCCGGAGAAGCCGGGGCGGTTGAGGAAGATGCACGCGCCCCGGTACAGCCGCGTCTGGCGCTCGCCGTCCTCGTTCACCTCGGTCCAGCCGCGCCCGGAGGAGCCCTCCGCGTGGAACTGCCAGCTCTCGGGCGTGAGGCGCGCCACGTGCGCCGCGACGCGCTCCTCGTCGTCCTCGTCCGAGAAGTGCGCGCCCAGTGTGCAGCAGCCGTCGCTCGCGCGCCCCGCGCTGATGCCCTGGCACCCCTGGCCGAAGACGCAGCCCCAGCGGGAGGTCAGCCAGGTCAGGTCGCACCGGAACACCTGCTCGTCGTCCGCCGGGTCCGGGAACTCCACCCACATCCGGGCGTGGTCCAGCTCCACCTCCTCGCCCGCCGCCCGCCGCCGCTCTCCGCCCGTGTTCGCCTCTTTGTCCGGCTCAACCGTTTTCGTCTTCGCCACGTCCCCAGGGTATGCACCACGGGGCGGGCTCCGGACCACCGTCCTGCCGCAGTAGCGTGGCCCCCCATGAGACTCGGTGTCCTCGACGTGGGTTCCAACACCGTTCACCTGCTGGTGGTGGACGCACACCGGGGTGCCCGCCCCCTGCCCGCCTACTCCCACAAGGCGGAACTGCGCCTGGCCGAACTCCTCGACGAGGACGGCTCCATAAACCCGGCCGGAGTGGAGAAGCTCGCCGCGACCGTCCGCGAGGCGATGGTCGTCGCCGAGGACAAGGGCGTGGAGGACCTGCTGCCGTTCGCCACCTCGGCCGTACGGGACGCCGCCAACGCCGACCACGTGCTGGAGCGGGTCGCCGACGGGACGGGCGTGGAGCTGAAGGTGCTCTCCGGCGAGGACGAGGCCCGGCTGACCTTTCTCGCCGCCCGCCGCTGGTTCGGCTGGTCGGCCGGACGGCTGCTGCTCCTGGACATCGGCGGCGGCTCGCTGGAGATCGCGTACGGCATCGACGAGCAGCCCGACGCCGCCTCCTCGCTGCCGCTGGGTGCAGGCCGGCTCACGGGCTCCTGGCTGCCCGGCGATCCGCCCGACCCCGCCGACGTCCGCACGCTGCGCCGCCATGTGCGGCACGAGATCGCCCGGGTCGTCGGGGACTTCAGCAGGCTGAGCGCCCCCGACCACGTGGTGGCCACCTCCAAGACCTTCAAGCAGCTCGCCCGGCTGGCGGGCGCCCCCCGTTCCGCCGAGGGCCCCTACGCACAGCGCGAGCTGGTACGCGCGTCGCTGGAGGAGTGGGTGCCCAGGCTGGCCGCCATGCCGGCGGCCGAACGCGCCGCTCTTCCCGGAGTCTCCGAGGGCCGGGCCAGACAGCTGCTGGCGGGAGCGCTGGTGGCGGAGGGCGCCATGGACCTGTTCGGCGTGGAGCGGCTGGAGATCTGTCCCTGGGCGCTGCGCGAGGGCGTCATCCTGCGCCGCCTGGACGCCCTGTCCGGCAACGGGAACCCGTGACCTTCCCCACACACCGCCCCGCGGGCCCCGCGACGGCCCCCGTAACGCACCCCCGGCCGCCGTAGGCTGTTGTGCGTGGTCGATCCAGCGCTGTCCCCCCCGGCACCGAAGGTCGCCCTCTCCACGGCCTCCGTCTACCCGGAGACCACGGCGACGGCCTTCGAGATCGCCGCACGCCTCGGCTACGACGGGGTGGAGGTGATGGTGTGGACCGATCCGGTCAGTCAGGACGTCGAGGCGCTGCGCAGGCTCTCCGACTTCCACGGCGTCCCGATCCTCGCCGTCCACGCACCCTGCCTGCTGATCACCCAGCGCGTGTGGTCCAAGGACCCCTGGACCAAGCTCCAGCGCTCCCGCGAGGCCGCCGAGAAGCTGGGCGCGAGCACGGTCGTGGTGCACCCGCCGTTCCGCTGGCAGCGTTCCTACGCCCGGGAGTTCATCCGCGGCGTGTGGCGGATGGCGGACGAGACCGACGTCCGCTTCGCCGTCGAGAACATGTACCCCTGGCGCTACCGCGACCGCGAGATGCTCGCCTACGCCCCCGCCTGGGACCCGACCGAGGACGACCACCGCCACTTCACCCTCGACCTCTCCCACACCGCCACCGCCCGCAACGACACCCTGGCGATGGTGGACCGCATGGGCGATCGCCTGGCGCACATCCACATCGCCGACGGCACCGACTCCGCCAAGGACGAGCACCTCGTCCCCGGGCGCGGCGACCAGCCGTGCGCGGAGGTCCTGGAGCGCCTGGCGGCGGGCGGCTTCGACGGGCACGTGGTGGTCGAGGTCAACACCCGCCGGGCGATGTCGTCGGCCGAGCGCGAGGCGGACCTCGCCGAGGCGCTGGCCTTCACCCGCCGCCACCTGGCCTCCGTACCCCGGAAGACCGGCCCGTGAGCGGACGGGACGCCGGCGCCCCCCGCGCGCCGCCGCGGACGCCCCGCC
>NZ_JBXUOY010000102.1:0-16186 GCF_057196705.1 Streptomyces sp. ATLC9
TCCCGAAGGAGCCGGGCAGCGGCACGCGGTCACGAACGGCGGAAGGGCGCCTCAGCCGCGCCCGGAACCGCCGCCCGGGCCGCTGTAGTCCTCCCCGTAGGCGCCCTTGGCCGGGCGGCGGCGGCGCATCGGGGGCTCCACTCCGTCGGCGAGCCGGCGGGCGGTGAGCAGGAAGCCGGTGTGCCCGATCATGCGGTGGTCGGGGCGGACGGCCAGGCCCTCGACGTGCCAGGTGCGCACCATCGTCTCCCAGGCGGCCGGCTCGTTGAAGGTGCCGTGCTCGCGTATCGACTCCACGGTACGGGCGAGCTGGGTGGTCGTGGCGACGTAGGCGCACAGGATGCCGCCGGGGACGAGGGCCTTGGAGACGGCCTCCAGGCACTCCCAGGGGGCGAGCATGTCCAGGATGACGCGGTCGACCCCGGTGTCGGACAGGTTGTCCTGGAGGTCTCCGACGGTCAGCTGCCAGGCCGGGTGCGGCCCGCCGAAGTACCGCTCGACGTTCGCCCGCGCGATGTCGGCGAAGTCGGCGCGGCGCTCGTAGGAGTGCAGCATGCCCCGGTCGCCCACCGCCCGCAGCAGGAAGCTGCTCAGGGAGCCTGAGCCGACACCCGCCTCGACGACGCGCGCGCCGGGGAAGATGTCGGCCATCGCGAGGATCTGCCCCGCGTCCTTGGGGTAGACGACGGCCGCGCCGCGCGGCATGGACAGGACGTAGTCGGGGAGCAGGGGACGCAGCGCGAGGTAGGCGACGTTTCCCGTGGTACGGACGACCGTGCCCTCGGGAGCACCGATCAGCTCGTCGTGGGGGAAGGCTCCCTTGTGGGTGTGGAAGCTCTTCCCCGCCTCGAGCGTGAAGGTGTAGTGGCGTCCCTTGGGGTCGGTGAGCTGGACCTGGTCCCCGACCTGGAAGGGCCCGCGACGGCGGGCGGCACCGGTCGGTTCGGACATGGGGGCAAGGGTAGTCCAGGCACGCGCTCCGGCCGTAATCGAGACCCGCTCCCCTCCGGCGGGAGGAGGGCGCTTGGACGTCCTCAGGAGGCGGGCTTGGCCATGGCCGCCACGAAGGCCCGCTCGACGTCGCCGGCCGAGAGCACCCCGTAGACCTCGCCGCTGCCCTCCACCACCAGGTACTCGGTGGCGGGAGTGGCGCGCAGGTGCTCCAGCAGCTCCTCGCCGGCCAGCTCGGCCCACACCCGCATGCCCTCGGTGAGGTCCTGGGCGAGGGTGCTCACCGCCACCCAGGGGCGGCGGTGCTCGGGCACTCCGGCGATGGCGGCCTCGCGGACCACGGCGACCGCCTCCCCCTGACCGTCCACGACCACCAGGGCCCTGGCCCCGGCCTCGTTGGCGCGGCGCAGCCCCTCCGACAGGGGGGTGTCGGAGGAGACGGGGACGGCGCGGCGGGTCAGGGCGCGGGCGCTCAGCTCGGGCAGGCGCTCGCGCAGCCTGGCCATGCGCAGGCTGTTGCCGGCGCCGGTCCAGATGATGGCCGCGAGGATCGCGGCGAGCAGGGCGTCGGTGATGGAGTCCACCCCGCCGAAGCCCTCCTCGGCCCCGTAGCCCCCCGCGTAGCTGAGCAGCGGCATCCCGATCAGGACGGCGACGGCGAGCGCACGGCCGGTCCAGGCGGCGGCGACGGTGCCGGTCATCGGCTTGCCGCTGATCTTCCACACCACCGCGCGCAGCATCCGGCCGCCGTCCAGGGGCAGCCCCGGCAGCAGGTTGAAGATCGCGACGATGAGGTTGGAGACCATCAGCCCGGCCAGCAGCACCGCGGGCACGGTACCGGGCTCGACGGCGAACAGCCCCAGGTAGAACACGCCCGCCAGCACCAGGGAGAGCAGCGGACCGACGAAGGCCAGGACGAACTCCCGGCCCGGGGTCTCGCTCTCCTTCTCGATCTCCGACACCCCGCCGAAGAACTGGAGCTGGATACGGCGCACCGGGAGCTTGAAACGCAGGGCGGCGACGGTGTGGGCCAGCTCGTGGACCAGCACCGAGGCGTAGAAGGCGACCGCGAAGAACAGGGACACCAGGTAGCGGGCGCCGCCCAGCTCCGGAAGCACGCGCTCCAGCTGGCCGCCGAAGACCCAGGTGATCAGCGCGGCGACGACGAACCAGCTCGGCGCCACGTACACGGGCACGCCGAAGGGGCGGCCCATGAGAATGCCGCCGCCGCTCCCCCGCGAGCGCTTCGGCCCGCCGTCCGCCGATTTGCCGGGGCCGGGCTCCGGCCGCCCGCCGTTGTCCGTGTCCGCCACGGGTTCCCCTCGTAGAAGGTACCCCCGCCCCCGGTGGTCGGCCCCCGCGGCCGTGTGGTGCGAGGGGGGTGCGAGGGGTTACGTCATCGATGGTAAGCGGCGGGATGTCGGTGGCGGGCCGTAGGGTCGTGTCCATGGTCTCCCATCCGGCACCCGGCAAGGCGTCCTCGCCCGCCTCGCCGCCCAACTCCCTGTCACCGTCACGGGCCGCCGACTTCATGCAGTGCCCGCTGCTGTACCGCTTCCGGGTGATCGACAGGCTGCCCGAGAAGCCGACGCCCGCGGCCACCCGGGGCACGGTGGTGCACGCGGTGCTGGAGCGGCTCTTCGACGCTCCGGCCGCCGAGCGCAGTGTGCGCCGGGCGCGCTCGCTGGTGGCGCGGGAGTGGGAGCGGCTACTGGCGAAGCGGCCGGAGCTGGCGGAGCTGTTCGCGGAGGACGGCGAGACGGCCCCGGGCGAGGGCGCGGCCGACGGCGCCGAGCTGGCGCAGTGGCTGGCCCGGGCGGAGGAGCTGGTCGAGCGGTGGTTCTCCCTGGAGGACCCCACCAGGCTGGAGCCGGCCGAGCGCGAGCTGTTCGTGGAGGCCCGCCTGGAGTCCGGGCTGCGGCTGCGCGGCATCATCGACCGGGTGGACGTGGCGCCCACCGGCGAGGTCCGCATCGTCGACTACAAGACCGGCAAGGCGCCCCGGCCGGAGTACGCGGCCGGGGCGCTGTTCCAGATGAAGTTCTACGCCCTGGTGCTGTGGCGGCTGCGCGGCACGATCCCGCGCCGGCTGCAGCTGGTCTACCTGGGCAGCTCGGACGTGCTCACCTACGACCCGGACGAGAACGACCTGCGCGGTGTGGAGCGCAAGCTGCTGGCCCTGTGGGAGGCGATCCGGCAGGCGACCGAGACCGGTGACTGGCGGCCCGGGCCGGGCCCGCTGTGCGGCTGGTGCGCCCACCGGGCACTGTGTCCGGAGTTCGGGGGCACTCCCCCGCCGTATCCGCTGATGATCCAGCCGCGGCTGCCGCTGGAGCCGGACGGCGGCGGGGGCGGTGCCACGGGCGGTTCCGCGGACCCCCTCCCGGAGGCGGGGGGCACGGCCGTCTAGGCGAGAATGGGCCTGCCATGCCCCCGCCACCGATAGGAGTTCCCGTGGCAATCCGCGTCCTGCTGGTCGACGACCAGCCGTTGCTGCGCACCGGCTTCCGGATGATCCTGGAGGCCGAGGGGGACATCGCCGTGGTGGGCGAGGCCGGCGACGGCCTGCAGGCACTGGACCAGGTGCGGGCGCTCCAGCCGGACGTGGTCCTGATGGACATCCGGATGCCGCGGATGGACGGCGTGGAGGCGACCCGGCAGATCACCGGCCCGGAACGGGACGGCCCCGCCAAGGTGCTGGTGCTCACCACGTTCGACCTGGACGAGTACGTGGTGGAGGCGCTGCGCGCGGGCGCCTCCGGTTTCCTGCTCAAGGACGCGCCGGCCGCCGAACTGGTGCAGGCGATCCGGGTGGTGGCGGCCGGCGAGGCGATGCTCGCCCCCAGCATCACCCGGCGCCTGCTGGACAAGTACGCCGGGAAGCTGCCCTCGGGCGAGGAGGAGGTGCCCGACGCGCTGGGCACGCTCACCGACCGCGAGGTCGAGGTCCTCAAACTGGTGGCGCGGGGCCTGTCGAACGCCGAGATCGCAGCGGACCTCTTCGTCAGCGAGACGACGGTGAAGACCCACGTCGGCCATGTGCTGACCAAGCTGGGCCTGCGCGACCGGTGCCGGTTCGGGGGGGCGGGATCAGCCCCCGGCGCCCTTGCCGATCTCCCAGAAGCGGAAGACCGTGGAGGCGTCCAGCGTCCACTCCAGCCCGGAGACGTCCTCGTGCGCCACGGCGTACTGCTTGCCCTGCCAGACGGGCAGGATCGGCAGGTCCCGGGCGACGATGTCCTGGATCTCGCCGAAGTCCTCCACGGTGGCGGCGCGGTCGCTCGCCGCGGCCGTCCGCGGCAGCAGCTCGGAGGTGATTCGTCCGGCGTCGTAGCCATTGCCCAGCACGTTGTCCTCGCCGAAGAAGGGCGCGGTGAAGTTGTCGGCGTCGGGGTAGTCGGGCACCCAGCCCTTGACGTACACCCCGTACTCGCCCGCCTCGACGCCCTTCTCGTACTCCTCCAGTTCCACGCTCTCGACCTTGGCGTCGAACAGGCCGCTGGCGTTGAGCTGCTGGGCGATCTCCTCGAACTCCCGGACGGTGGCGGGCCCGTAGCGCACGGGGGTGGCCCACAGGGTGAGCTCGACCCTCTCGGTGATGCCCTCGGCGCGCAGGGCCTCCTTGGCCTTGCCCGGCTGCGGACGGCTGCCGTAGGCGTCGAAGAAGGCCGTGTTGTGGCCGGTGACCCCGGCGGGCACGATCGAGTACAGCGGCTCGGCGGTGCGCCGGTAGATGTCGCGAATCAGGGTGGAGCGGTCCAGCAGGTACGCGATGGCCTTGCGCACTCCCGGCTTGCCGGTGACGGGGTGCTCCATGTTGAAGACCAGGTGGTGCACCTCGGCGCTGGTGCCCTCGACGACCTCCACCCCGTTCTCGGCGCTCGCCGCCGCGTCCAGGTCGGCGATGTCGTCCATGGCCAGACCGCGGTAGGCCAGGTCCACCTCGCCGCTGCTCAGGGCCTTCTTCAGCGCCGCCTGGTCGCCGTGGAAGAGCTTCATGGTCATCCCGGAGTTCTTCACCTGCGCGGGCCCGAGGTAGTCCGGGTTGACGGAGAAGACGGCTTCCTCGTCGCCGTAGGAGTCCAGCCGGTAGACGCCCGAGCCGACGGCCCTGCCATCGGTGCGCAGTGCGTCGGCCGGGTAGAACCGGTGGTCGACGATCGAGCCGGCACCGGAGGCGATCTTCTGCGGGAAGGTGGCGTCGGGAGTGCCGAGGCGGAAGACGACCGTCCCGGCGTCCGGGGTCTCGATCTCCTCGATGCCCGACAGCATCACGGCGGGGCCGTCGGGATCGTCGATGCGCAGGGTCCGCTCGAAGGAGAACTTCACGTCCTTGGAGGTGAGCGGGTTGCCGTTGGTGAACTTCAGTCCGTCCCTGAGTACGCACCGGAAGACCTGGCTGCCGTCGTCGGTGAACTCACAGCCGCGCGCGGCCTCCGGCTGGGGCTCCCCGCCGTTCTTGGGGAAGCTGAGCAGTGACTGGAAGACGTTGTTGAAGATCAGCCAGGATCCCGGGTCGTAGCCGGAGGCGGGATCGACGGCCAGGACCTCGTCGGTCATGCCCATCACGATCCGTCCGCCCTCGCCGGCCCTCGTCCCCTGCTGGTCGCCGCAGCCGGTGAGCAGTGCGGCGACCAGGGCCGCGCCGACCGGAAATGCCCGGAAACGGGCCCTTTTCCTCACGTTCGCATCCTCATCCGTGGTGTGTGTCGTTCTCCGAACCCCCGTTCTCACAGCTCCGCGCCGCCTCCTGGCCGGAGGCGGCGCGGGTGAAGCTCAGTCCCGAACGCCCCTGCCCAGTTCCCACAGCTGGAGCACGGAGGAGGAGTTGAGCGCCCACTCCACCCCGGTGACCCCGTCGCGGGCGGCGACGTACTGCTTGCCCTGCCACAGCGGCAGCACGGGCACCTCCCTGGCGACGATGTCCTGGACCCGGACGAAGTCGTCGACCGCCTGGTCGCGCTGCTCCTTGACCCGGGTGCGCGGGATGAGCTGCTCGCGGATCTCGTTGTTCTCGTACGGGGAGTTCAGGAAGTTGTCCTCGGCGAAGAAGGGCGCGACGAAGTTGTCCGGGTCGGGGAAGTCCGGGAACCAGCCCATGCCGTAGACCGCGTACTCCTGCTCGGTCGAGGCGGGCCGGTAGGTCTTCCACGGCACGCCCTTGACCGTCGTCCTGAACAGCCCGGAGTCGTTGAGCTGCTCGGCCAGCGCCTTGAACTCGTCGGCCGTGGCGGGGCCGTAGTGGTCGGTGGTGTAGGTGAGGTCCACCTCGACCGGGATGTCGATGTCGGCGCGTTCGAGGGTGGCGCGGGCCGCCTCGGCGTCGGACTCGCCGTAGGCGTTGAAGAAGGAGTTGTGGTGGCCGGTCAGCCCGCTGGGGACGATGGAGTACAGCGGCTCGGCGGTCCGTGCGTACACATCGCGCACCAGCTCGCCGCGGTCCACGGTCTGGGCGATGGCCTGACGTACGGCCTTGCTGCCGACGACCGGGTCGTCGGTGGTGAAGACGAGGTAGCGGATCTCCTGGCCGGACATCTCGACGACGTCGATGCCGTCGCTCTTGTCGCTCCCCAGCCGGTCGATCTGCTCGGGCGACAGGCTCCGGTTCATCACATCGATGCCGCCGTCGCGCATGGCCTTCTCCATGGCCTTGGAGTCATCGAAGAAGCGCACCTCGACGCGGACGTTCCGCAGCTCCAGGTCGCCCTTGTAGGACTTGTTGCGGGCGAGGACCACCCGGCCGCCCTCGGCGTCGAAGGATTCCAGGACGTAGGGGCCGGAGCCGGCGACCGAGTACTCCTCGTGGAGCTTGTCGGCCGGGTAGACCTCGCTGTCCAGGATCGCCGCCGCGGGGGTGGCGAGCTTGTGGGGGAAGGTGGCGTCGGGCTTCTTGAGGTGGAAGACCACCTCGCCCCCGGAGGGCGCCTCCACCCGGTCGAGGTTGCTCAGCAGCGACGCGGGGCCGCCGGGGTCGTCGATGCCGACCATCCGGTTGACGGAGAACACCACGTCCTCGGCGGTCAGTTCGTTCCCGTTGGAGAACGTGAGCCCCTCGCGGAGGGTGCAGCGGTACTGCGTGCTGCGCTGGTCGGCGAATCCGCACTCCTGCGCGGCCTCCGGCTCCGGCTGGGTGCCCGCGCGGGGCAGGCGCAGCAGGGTCTGGAAGGTGTTGCGGAAGATGTTCCAGGTGCCGACGTCGTAGACCGCCGCGGGGTCGAGCGGAGCGGGCGCCTTCTCCGTGGCCTCGATCCGGTCGGTGGTGCCGACAACGATCGCCCCGCCGTTCGCGCCGCCGGCGCTGTCGTCACCGCACGCGACGAGCAGGGGCGCCAGCAGGCCCGCGACGGCGGGCAGCAGCAGCGTCTTACGGTTCATCGTTGACGGTCTCCTCATCCAGCCGGGTTGTCGCCGAATTCTCCGGCCGGGAGACAGACATTAGTAGCCGCGGCGTCCTCCACTTCCCCGGGCCACCGGCATGGAATTATCACGCTCCGATGACCTTGTCACACAATCCGATAACCAGACGACGGAGCGATCGACGCGAGCGGGCATCAAACGGGACACATGGGCGCCCGCAAAAGGGGCCAACCGCCCTCGCCGCCGCCCCGGCCGGCCCTCCGCACCCCGGGATCACGTGATGAACGTCACGCACTCAACCATCAGGCGAAAAACAGAATTCAGCCACCGCATTCGTCACGCAAAATGAACGGCTCACTGCTCACGGTTTTCGATGCATTCATCGTGCAGCGAACGGCGCACGCTCAGTACGCGGATGCGACCAGTGAGCGCAGAAAACGCAGATTCACTTCCTCCAGGGAGGGCACGACCGTGCGCCGGCTCGCGGGCTCGATCCGCGTCACCGACGGCACCGCCACCACATGACAGCCCGCGGCCTCCGCCGAGGCCACACCGGTCGCGGTGTCCTCCACCACCACACAGCTCCCCGGGTCCGCCCCCAGCCGCGAGGCGGCCAGCAGGTAGGGGTCCGGATGCGGCTTGGTCCGCTCCACCTCGTCACCCGCCAGGGTCAGCGCGAAGTGTTCCGGCCCCAGGGAGACGAGCATCCGGTCGATCACCCGCCGGTGCGACGCCGACACCAGAGCGGCGGGCACATCGTGTGCGGCCAGCTCCGTCAGCAGACGCCGGGCGCCGGGCATCAGGGAGACCCCCCGCTCGACCCGCTCGATGAACCTGGAGTTGAGCAGCACCGTCAGGTCCCCCAGGGAGATGTCCGCCCCGGTGGCCTGAATCAGATACGTCGCGCTCCGGGACATCGGCCCGCCGACCACCACCTCACGGTGCTCGTCGGCCAGCGCGTACCCCAGCTCGGCGAACACCTCGACCTCGGTGTCCCACCAGAAGCCCTCGGTATCCACCAGCGTGCCGTCCATGTCCAGCAGGACGGCGTGGAGACCGGCCGCGGCGGTCCCGGACACGGTGGACGCCGCCGCGGCCGGTCTGCCTCCCCCACCGGGGACCTGTGCGGGCGCGGAGACGGGAATCCGGGCCCCGCCGCCGAGGGCGGGCGGAACTCCGGCGCGGGAGAGGGGACGAGTCATCCGTGTGCCTCCTGTGGGGACGCGAAGGCCGGTCGCGCGCGGCCGCCCGGGGGGGGGCCGGCGCCCCCCGGCCTGTACCGGACAGATCAGTTTACGTCGGTCCGCGTACTATCGCGCGTTGAAGTATTTGGCCTCGGGGTGGTGGAGGACGATGGCGTCGGTGGACTGCTCGGGGTGGAGCTGGAACTCCTCGGAGAGTTTCACTCCGATCCGCTCGGGCCGGAGCAGCTCGGCGATCTTGGCGCGGTCGGCCAGGTCGGGGCAGGCCCCGTAGCCCAGGGAGAAGCGGGCGCCGCGGTACTTGAGGGCGAACATGTCCTCGATCGCGTCGGGGTCGTCGCCGGCGAAGCCGAGCTCGGCGCGGACCCGGGCGTGCCAGTACTCGGCCAGCGCCTCGGCCAGCTGCACCGACAGGCCGTGCAGCTCCAGGTAGTCGCGGTAGGAGTCGGCGGCGAACAGCTCCGCGGTGGCCTCACCGATGCGGGAGCCGACGGTGACCACCTGGAAGCCCACCACGTCCGTCTGGCCGGACTCCTTGGGGCGGAAGAAGTCGGCCAGGCACAGCCGGCGCCCGCGGCGCTGGCGGGGAAAGGTGAACCGGGTGCGCTCGGCGCCGTCCTCACCGAGGACGACCAGGTCGTCGCCGTCCGAATGGCAGGGGAAGTAGCCGTAGACCACCGCGGCCTCCAGCAGGTTGTCGGTGTGCAGCCGCTCCAGCCAGCCCCGCAGCCTGGGGCGGCCCTCGCGCTCGACCAGCTCCTCGTAGGAGGGCCCGTCCCCGGTGCGCGGTGCCTTCAGCCCCCACTGGCCCTTGAACAGGGCACCCTCGTCCAGCCAGGAGGCGTACTCCTTGAGCTGGATGCCCTTGACCACCCGCGTGCCGTGGAAGGGGGGCTCGGGCACGGGGTTGTCGGTGGCCACGTCCGAGCGCACCGGGCCGCTCTCGGCCGGCTCGGTGATCTGGACGGCCGCCGGCCGCACCCGCCGCTGCCGCAGCTCCGGCAGCTTCGCT
Source organism: Streptomyces sp. ATLC9 (assembly GCF_057196705.1). Lineage (NCBI taxonomy): Bacteria > Bacillati > Actinomycetota > Actinomycetes > Kitasatosporales > Streptomycetaceae > Streptomyces > Streptomyces sp. ATLC9. The sequence goes on from NZ_JBXUOY010000102.1 coordinate 9,523, forward strand.
CCGGGCACGCCGCGCTTGACCGCGATCAGGGCGTCCATCAGGCGCAGGCCCTCGAAGGCGTCGCGGGCGTAGCGGACCTCCCCGGCGTAGATCTCGTGCAGATCCTGCTCGACGTAGGCGCGGGTCAGCGCGGCGCCGCCCAGGATCACCGGATACCTGGCGGCCAGCTCGCGGGCGTTGAGCTCCTGCAGGTTCTCCTTCATGATCACCGTGGACTTCACCAGCAGCCCGGACATGCCGATCACGTCCGCCCGGTGCTCCTCGGCCGCCTCCACGATCGCGGAGACCGGCTGCTTGATGCCGAGGTTGACCACGTTGTAGCCGTTGTTGGACAGGATGATGTCGACCAGGTTCTTGCCGATGTCGTGCACGTCCCCGCGCACCGTGGCCAAAACGATCGTGCCCTTGCCCTCGGCGCCCTCGACCTTCTCCATATGGGGCTCCAGATAGGCGACGGCCGTCTTCATCACCTCGGCCGACTGGAGCACGAACGGAAGCTGCATCTGCCCGGAACCGAACAGCTCCCCGACGACCTTCATCCCCGCCAGCAGGGTGTCGTTGACGATGTCCAGGGCCGGACGTCCGGCCAGGGCGGCGTCCAGGTCGGCCTCCAGCCCGGTGCGCTCCCCGTCGATGATCCGCCGCCGCAGCCGCTCGTCCAGCGGCAGCGCGGCCAGCTCCTCGGCCCGGGAGGCCCTCACGCTCTTGGTGTCCACGCCCTCGAACAGCTCCAGGAACCGCTGCAGCGGGTCGTAGCCCTCCCGGCGCCGGTCGTGGACCAGATCCAGCGCGACCTGAACCTGCTCGACCGGAATCCGCGCGATGGGCAGGATCTTGGAGGCGTGCACGATCGCCGAGTCCAGACCGGCCTTCACGCACTCGTCCAGGAAGACGGAGTTGAGCACCATCCGCGCGGCCGGGTTCAGACCGAAGGAGATGTTCGACAGCCCCAGCGTGGTCTGCACCCCCGGATGCCGCCGCTTGAGCTCGCGAATCGCCTCGATGGTGGCCACCCCGTCGCCCCGGGACTCCTCGGTGCCGGTGCAGATGGTGAAGGTGAGGCAGTCGATGAGGATGTCCTCCTCGCGGATGCCCCACCTCCCGGTCAGGTCCGCGATCAGCCGCTCGGCCACGGCCACCTTGTGCTCGGCCGTGCGGGCCTGGCCCCTCTCGTCGATGGTCAGCGCGATCAGCGCCGCGCCGTGCTCCCTGGCCAGGGCCGTGATCCGCGCGAAACGGGAGTCGGGCCCGTCGCCGTCCTCGTAGTTCACACTGTTGATCACCGCCCGGCCGCCCAGCTTCTCCAGCCCGGCGGCGATGACGGCCGGCTCGGTGGAGTCCAGCACGACCGGCAGCGTGGAGGCCGTCGCCAGCCGCCCGGCCAGCTCGGCCATGTCCGCCACGCCGTCACGCCCGACGTAGTCCACGCACACATCCAGCATGTGCGCGCCCTCGCGGATCTGCTCCCGCGCGATCTCCACGCAGTCCTCCCACCGCCCTTCCAGCATGGCGGTGCGGAACTTCTTCGACCCGTTGGCGTTGGTGCGCTCCCCGATCGCCAGATACGAGGTGTCCTGCCGGAACGGCACCGTCTGGTACAGCGACGCCGCACCCGGCTCCGGCCGCGCCTCCCGCCCGGCCGGTGCCGCACCCCGCACCCGCTGAACGACCTGCCGCAGATGCTCGGGCGTCGTCCCGCAGCACCCGCCCACCAGCGACAGCCCGTACTCGGCCACGAACGACTCCTGCGCGTCGGCCAGCTCGCCCGCGGTCAGCGGATAGCGCGCACCGTCGGCGGTCAGCTCCGGCAGCCCGGCGTTGGGCATGCAGGCCAGCGGCACGCGGGCGTGCCGGGCCAGATAGCGCAGGTGCTCGCTCATCTCGGCCGGGCCGGTGGCGCAGTTCAGGCCGATCATGTCGATGCCCAGCGGCTCCAGCGCACACAGCGCGGCCCCGATCTCACTGCCCAGCAGCATCGTGCCGGTGGTCTCCACCGTCACCGAGCAGATCACCGGCACCGACCACCCGGCCGCGTCCAGCGCCCGCCGCGCTCCCAGCACCGCCGCCTTGGTCTGCAGCAGGTCCTGGGTGGTCTCCACCAGCAGCGCGTCCGCGCCCCCGGCCAGCAGGCCCTCGGCATTGGCCTGGTAGGCGTCCCGCAGCGTGCGGTACTCCACATGGCCCAGGGTGGGCAGCTTGGTGCCCGGCCCCATCGACCCCAGCACCCACCGCTGCCGCCCCGTCTCCCGCGTGAAGGCGTCGGCCACCTCCCGCGCGACCCGGGCCCCGGCCTCGGACAGCTCCCACACCCGGCCGGCGATGTCGTACTCCGCCAGCGCCGCGAAGTTCGCACCGAAGGTGTTGGTCTCCACACAGTCCACACCGACCGCGAAGTACTCCTCGTGCACCGAGGCCACGATGTCCGGGCGGGTGATGTTGAGGATCTCGTTGCAGCCCTCCAGCTGCTGGAAGTCCTCCAGCGACGGATCGGCCGCCTGCAGCATCGTGCCCATCGCCCCGTCGGCCACCACCACCCGCGAGGCCAACGCCTCACGCAGCCCATCGGCACGGGGGGTCTTCGACGTGTCGGCGGAGGCGGGCCCGGAGGCCGGCGTCGGATCGAGGTCGTGCGGGGTCGGCGAAGCTGCCATGGAACGGCTCCCAGAGATGCGACGGCTGTCGGCTTTGCGTCTTCCGCAGGGAAGCGCACCCGGCCAGGGTATCCGGCGGCGCCGCCGGAGCGGCAGGCGTTCCGAGGCGTGGACTCCGGATGTCGAGCGGCTACCGCGGTATCGGCATGATCCGATAGCGTTCGGCATTGTCGAATGCCGTCTATCGGTCCACGGAGAGAGAAGCGAGCAGAGGAGAGGTGCGCGATGGCCCGGACCATCCAGTCGCTGGAGCGGGCGGCGGCGGTGCTGCGGCTGCTCGCCGGAGGTGAGCGACGCCTCGGGCTGTCCGACATCGCCTCCACCCTGGGCCTGGCCAAGGGCACCGCCCACGGGCTGCTGCGCACCCTCCGGCAGGAGGGCTTCGTCGAGCAGGACTCCGCCTCGGGAAGGTACCAGCTGGGCGCGGAGCTGCTCCGGCTGGGCAACAGCTACCTGGACGTCCACGAGCTGCGGGCCCGCGCCCTGGTGTGGACCGACGATCTGGCCCGGTCCAGCGGCGAGAGCGTCCAACTGGGCGTGCTCCACCAGCAGGGCGTACTGATCGTGCACCACGTCTTCCGCCCCGACGACGGCCGGCAGGTGATGGAGGTGGGGGCGATGCAGCCGTTGCACAGCACCGCGCTGGGCAAGGTGCTGGCCGCGTACGACCCGGTCGCCCGCAGCGAGGCGATGGAGGCCGGGCGCGAGGCGCTGACCGCTCGCACGATCACCGACCCGGAGGCGTTCGAGGGGGTCCTGGAGCTGACCCGGGCCCGCGGCTGGGCGGCCGACGTCGAGGAGACCTGGGAGGGAGTCGCCTCCATCGCCGCCCCCGTCCACGACCGCCGCCGGATGCCGGTGGGCGCCGTGGCCGTCACGGGGGCGGTGGAGCGGGTGTGCGCGGACGGGGAGATACGGCCGCGGCTGGTGGCGGCCGTGCGGGACTGCGCGCGGGCCGTGTCGCGCGATCTGGGCGCGGGCCGCTTCTGACCCGGCGCTCCGGCGGGCTCCGCTCCGTCCGAACCGCTCGCCTCTGTTCCCGTCCGCTCGCACCCTTGACGGGATGTTCGGCTGAAGCGAAACTGCCGATCGGTGGTCGACAATGTCGAACAGTGAACGGAACTCGATCCGCCTCCCCCGCTTCTTCCATCCGGCTCTCTTCGGACAAGAGCAAAGGAGTCGCGGGTGTCCAGCTCCGACATGTTCCTGGGCGAGGTCATCGGCACCGCCGTCCTGATCCTGCTGGGCGGCGGCGTCTGCGCCGCCACCCTCAGACGGTCCAAGGCCATGGGTGCCGGCTGGATCGCCATCACCTTCGGCTGGGGATTCGCCGTCCTCACCGCCGCCTACATCTCCCTGGGCCCCTCCGGCGCCCACCTCAACCCGGCGGTCACCGTGGGCATCGCCGTGCAGCGCGGGGAGTGGGGCCAGGTGCCCGCCTACTTCGCCGGCCAGCTGCTCGGCGCCATGATCGGCGCCGCCCTGGTGCGGGTCTCCTACTACGGCCAGTTCCTGGCGCACCTGACCGACCGCGAGGTCGTCGGCGGCCCCGGCGCCCGGACGACGGCCGCCGCCGACCGGCAGCGCTCCGACGTCCCCGGCCCGGTGCTCGGCGTCTTCTCCACCGCCCCCGAGATCCGCAACCCCGTGCAGAACCTGGCCACCGAGACCATCGCCACCGTCGTACTGGTCCTGGCCATCCTCACCCAGGGCCTCACCGAGGGACTGGCCCTGTCCGGCACCGGCGTCCTCATCACCGCCCTGGTCGTCGTCGGGATCGGCCTCTCGCCGGGCGGCCCGACCGGATACGCGATCAACCCCGCCCGCGACCTCGGGCCGCGCATCGTGCACGCCCTGCTCCCACTGCCCGACAAGGGCGGGTCGGACTGGGGGTACGCCTGGGTGCCGGTGGCGGGCCCCCTGCTGGGCGGAGCGCTCGCGGGTGTCCTCTACCGGCTCGCGTTCGCCTGACCGCCTCCCCGCCCCTCACCACCCCCGCCCTTCCCCGATTCCCCGACGCCGTCCCGCCGCCCGTTCCTGGAGCACCCCGACATGAGCGACACCCGCCGCGAGTTCATCGCCGCCATCGACCAGGGCACCACCTCCAGCCGCTGCATCGTCTTCGACCGGGACGGCCGCATCGTCTCGGTCGGCCAGAAGGAGCACGAGCAGATCTTCCCCGAGCCCGGATGGGTCGAGCACGACGCCGCCGAGATCCGCTCCTCCGCCGAGGTGTACGGCGAGACCCGCGGAGTGCCGGCGGGCGTTCCGGTGGCCTCCGCGCTCGGCGACCAGCAGGCCGTGCTCGACCAGCGCGCCACATCGCGTCCGGAACCTCGTGGGCGAACATCCGCGCGTTGTCGCGCACCTCGGCCCCGGTGGAGCAGCCGACGACCACCGAGGCCACCGCCTGGTGGCCGAACGGGAAGCGCAGCGCCGCCGCCCGCAGCGGCACGCCGAACTCCCCGCACACCTCCTGGATCCGCCGCGCCCGCTCCACCGGCCGCGGCGGCGCCTGGCGGTAGTCGAAGTGGGCGCCGGGGCGGTGTCCAGGTAGCTCCAGCCCTCCTCCAGGGCCGCCTCCACGACCTCGTGTGCCTCCTCGGCCACGGGGCGGCGGAAGTTTCCGATGGGGGCGCGGCCCAGACCCAGGGGCGGCACCCGTACCCCGGTGCGGCCCAGCTCCCTCGTCGTGCCCGCTCCTCGCGGTCCGGCCGCTCGCGCCATGCCGCCCACCTCCTCCGTCACCGGTGACGCATACCGTATACATCTGTCCGGCCCGCCGGCCCGCCCGGGCGGCAGCGGCGGTATCCGGACGGATCACCGCCGCACGGTCCGGTGAGGAGTGCGATGGCTGCGGCGCGGGCACGGTCACGCCGTAGGCTGGGCCCGCACGGTAATGGAACGTCAGCCGGTACGGAGCGAGTACTCCGGTCGGCCGGAAGGAGGCACTGGGTGATCGAGCTCGAGGGAGTTCCCGAGCTGGTCGACCCGGTCATGGTGGCCGCGTTCGAAGGCTGGAACGACGCCGGTGACGCCGCCTCCGCCGCGGTCGCGCATCTGGAGCGGGAGTGGAAGGGCGAGGTGTTCGCGGCGCTGGACGCCGAGGACTACTACGACTTCCAGGTCAACCGTCCCCAGGTGTGGCTGGAGGGCGGTGTGCGCAGGATCACCTGGCCGACGACCCGTCTGTCGGTGGTGCGGATCGACGACGCCGACGGCCGGGGCCGCGCGCGCGATCTGGTGCTGGTGCGCGGTATCGAGCCGAGCATGCGCTGGAGGTCCTTCTGCAACGAGATCCTGGGCTTCGCCCACGAGCTGGGCGTGGAGATGGTCGTCGTGCTCGGCGCGCTGCTCGGGGACACCCCGCACACCCGGCCGGTCCCGGTCACGGGCGTCACCTCCGACCCGGACCTGGCCCGCACGATGGATCTGGAGGAGTCCCGCTACGAGGGCCCCACCGGCATCGTCGGCATCCTCCAGGAGGCGTGCGGCCACGCGGGCGTGCCGGCGGTGAGCCTGTGGGCCGCGGTGCCGCACTACGTCTCGCAGCCGCCCAACCCGAAGGCGACCCTCGCCCTGCTCAACCGCCTGGAGGACCTGCTGGACGTGCGGATCCCGATGGGCGAGCTGCCGGATGACGCCCGGGCCTGGCAGCTGGGCGTGGACCAGCTCGCCGCCGAGGACAACGAGGTGGCCGAGTACGTGCAGTCGCTGGAGGAGGCCCGGGACACCGCGGAGCTGCCGGAGGCGTCGGGCGAGGCGATCGCCAAGGAGTTCGAGCGCTACCTGCGGCGGCGGGACGGCCAGCCCGGCGGCCACGCCGCGGGCGGTACGGCCGCCGAGGGCGGCTCGTACCTGCGCGACACCTCGGCCGGGGGGCGTACGCGTCCGGCGAAGCCGCCGGAGGACGGCCCGGAGGGCGGGAGCGGCCGGGAAGGCGAGGGCGGCGGTACGGAGGGCCCGGAGAAGGACGGCTCACCACACGACGGCGACGGTGGGGCGCCCCACCG